>DASWDS010000422.1:0-12890 GCA_036395165.1 Anaeromyxobacteraceae bacterium
CCGTCGCACGCTTCGCAGGTGCCACGGTCGAGCATGCGGGCAGAAACGCGACGGCGGTGATGTACGGCCACCACGCCGGGCTCGCGGTGAAGGGGTACCACTGGTACTACCGGCCCGGAGTCGCCGCCGGGGCGATCCCCACGAATGACGGGCGCACCTGCGTCTTCGTGGCAGTTCCGCCGTCGCGCTTCCTCCGTGAGCTCCCCAGCGGCCTGGACCCCTTGTACCGGCGCGCCCTCGCCGACGCGGACCCGGACCTGTCGAGGGCCGTCGACCGTGGGCGCCGGGATGGCAAGCTCTGGTCGTTTCCGGGCACTCCGGGGTTCCTCCGTCGCGCGTGGGGACCAGGGTGGGCGCTCGTCGGTGATGCGGGCTACTTCAAGGACCCGCTCACGGCCCACGGCATCACCGACGCCCTGCGCGACGCGGAGCTGCTCGCGCGCGCCGTCGTGGTCGGGACGGACGCGGCGCTCGCCGGGTACCAGGCGGCTCGCGACGAGGCGTCGCTACCGCTCTTCGAGGTGACGGACCGGCACGCTTCATTCGCGTGGGACCTCGACCAAGCCAAGGGCGACCACCAGCTCCTCGCGCAGCACATGGCGGCGGAGGTGGAGATGCTGCGTGCGCTCGACGGCGATTCGATCGACGTCGGGACCGCGGCGGTGGCGATGTCTGCGTGACGCTTCCACGAAGCACGAAGGGAGAAGCGATGTCTGCGAAGACCCGATTCATTGTCGCTTCATCGGTTGCAGCGGCGGCAGTGGCCGCTTCGGCGGCCTGCGCACGGCGCGTCGATGGGGCGCCAGCGTCCGTGTGCTCGGAAGCGGTCCCGCCGACGCTCGCCGCGCCGGCCGGAAACGAGTTCGCATTCGAGCTCTTGGCGGAGGGCGTGCAGGTCTACAAGTGCCTCGAAGCCGGTGGCGGCGGCGTGGTGGCCGGAGCCCCTGCCTGGTCGTTCGACGCGCCCGAAGCAACCCTGTTCACCCGCCGCGGCGTCTACGCCGGCCGGCACGGCGCCGGTCCGACATGGGAAGGGCGGGACGGGAGCCGTGTCGTCGCGAGGAAGGTCGGGTCGGCGACGTCCGACCGCCTGGCCATCCCCGCGCTGCTCCTGCGTGCGACCTCACATCCCGGCGGCGGCGGGAGCATGGCGGACGTGACGTTCGTCCAGCGTGTCGCGACCTGGGGTGGCAATGCCCCCTCGGACGGGTGCAGCGCGGATACCGTCGGAGCGATCGCCCGCGTGCCATACCACGCCGTCTACTGCTTCTACCGTCGGCGGGAAGAGCAAGCCGCCGCCAGCCCCCATGGAGCCTTCTCCGGCGGAGCGCCGCTTCGGTAACCGGAGGAACCCGCGTGCGTATTGCATGCAGCGAGGTCTCCATGCAGGCAGTGGTGGGGCAGATTCCGGTCATGGCGGACAGCGCGAGCGACGTCGTCGCCGTCGGGGCGTCACGCGCGGACCGCGCCATGGAACGGTATGCCTGCGGCGAGGACAGCGCCTTCGTCGAACTGTACGACGAGCTGGCACCGCGGCTGCACGGGTTCGCGTTCCGATGGACGCGCAGCCGGAGCGCGGCGGAGGACACCGTCCAGCAGACGCTGCTGCAGATGCACGTCGCCCGTGATCGCTTCGTCGCAGGCAGTGCGGTGATCCCCTGGGCCTATGCGATCGCGCGGCGGCTCCTGATCGATCTAGGTCGCCGCGGTGTGCGCGAGGAGCTGAGGGGCGAGCACGTCCGCGATCCGGAGGAACCGGCGACGGCGCTCTGGCCGGACGATGCGCTCCACTGGCGCCGCGTCGAGGCGCAGGCGTGGCGCGACCTCGCGTACCTGCCCTCGACGTGGCGCGAGGCCTTCGAGCTCGTCAAGTTCGAGGGCCTCTCCGTCGCCGAGGCGGCCGAGGTGCTCGGCGTCACGAGGGGAATGGTGAAGATCCGGACGCATCGCGCCACGGTGGCGCTGCGCGAGGCGGTGGCCCGGCACCAAGGAGGTCCCCCGAAGCCGGGGGCTCACGCAGGACCCGACGTGGCACGCGCAGGCAGCGTCACGCACAGAGGAATTCCGACATGATGCCCCCCGATTCCCTGAAGCTTCGCGTGCTCGAGGCGGTCCGGCAGCGACCGACGCCGCGGCGGACGGATCGGCTCCCGTTCACCCTCG
This sequence comes from Anaeromyxobacteraceae bacterium, assembly GCA_036395165.1. Classification (GTDB taxonomy): domain Bacteria; phylum Myxococcota; class Myxococcia; order Myxococcales; family Anaeromyxobacteraceae; genus Anaeromyxobacter_A. The sequence goes on from DASWDS010000422.1 coordinate 2,164, forward strand.
GGCTGGCCATACTCGCTGCCGCGGCGATGTCCGCCGTGTTGCAGTGGGTCCCAGGGCTCTTCGGCGAGGTCGGGGGCCTCGCTCACGCTGCCGGACGGCCTGCATCGAGCGGAGCCTGGATCCTCGCCGGCACCGTCGCCGTGGCGATCTGTGCCACGTGGCTCGTGCTTCCGTTCCGGCGCTCGATGCTCTCGCCGCCCCGCGCCATGCTTCTCGGCGTTGCGATCGGCGTCCCGCTCCTGGTGGGAGCGTGGCTGGCGCTGTGGCATGGGACCTACGACGATCCGTTCACGCGGACCGGCTGGCGTTGTTTTGGACTGACAGTGTTGACGGCGCCGTGGCCGTTCGTGGCGCTTGCATATGCCGGCCGCCGCATGGAGCCCCGTTACCCCGGGACGGCCGGAGCGGCCCTCGGTGCGGTGGCGGGCGCTTGGGCGGCGGTGATGGTCGAGCTCTGGTGCCCGCTATCCGTGCACCAGCACGTCGTCGTCGGACACGTCCTGCCGCTCCTCGTCGTGGCGCTGGCGGGCTCGGCGATCGGAGCCAGGATGTTCCGGCTGCGGAGAATCTAGAACCGAGCTGCTCGCAAATGGCGTGAATGAGGTCGTGCAGGCGCTTCGTCAGCAGGAAGAACTCGGAGCCGGACGGGAGCACGGGGTTCATCGCGGCGCACCGAGGAGCTTACGCACGCAAGGCATATCCAAGGCATATCTTGGATGGGAGCCTCGTCCTCGGCGAAGACGAGCTCGGGAACTCGGAGTGAACAGGAGCACACCATGAAGGAGAGGATCTTGACGACGCCAGACATCATGCTGATGGCCGGCACCCGCGTCGCGCTCGGTGCCGGTATCGGGCTCCTGCTCTCCAAGAAGCTCGCAGAAGGTGCGCGCCAGGGCGCGGGTTGGGCGCTTCTGGCGCTGGGAACCCTGAGCACGATCCCGCTCGTCATGAAGGTTCGCGCGCAAACCCAAGCCGCGCAGGCGAGGTGAAGGGGGTACTGACCGAGCGCGAACGTGTCACTGACGTGCGCGTTCCGGACGCACGATTCGAGTCGAGGTGCGTCCAGCTCGCCCCTTGGTCTCCCCAGCCGCCGGGCGCCTTCCGGGCCGGTCCAGCGACGCCCGCCTTCCCGGCGCCAACGATCTCGAGCGCCTTTCCGCAAGGTGCCTGCCGTCGCGCGGCGCGGGTGGCTCGCGCCGCGACCGTTCATAACGTTGGCTGAGTGGGCGGCGGGCCGGCTCGATGAACGTCGCCCGTCTGGGTCGGAGAGGCTGCGGGCAGGTCATGCGAGGGACGATAAAGACGGTCGGGATGACGGGGCGCGAGGGCACCGACTTCCAGGTCGAGATCTCGCAACGCGATTACGACCAGGCCATTGCCGGGGTCGGGCGCATCGTGATCGCCGCCAAGCTGGTGAGCCCGGGGGCGTTCGTCGAGCAAGGGCCGGAGCGCGTATACAGGTTCCTCACCTTGGATGATTCCGAGTTCGCGGTGCACGGTGTCGAGCCCATCGCCGACGACACCGTCCAGCTCGTCGTCGAGCGCAATCGGCCGTGAGCCGGGGCAATTGGAGCGCGGACGAGTGGCTTCGGCCGATCCTGCTCGTGGCGTTCGACACGGGGATGCGGGAGTCATAGCGCCACTCACTTGGGCCGATCCCGGCTGCGGCGCACGCTGCCTGCCTGCGCCGCGCGGGCCCGTCGCTGCGCTGCTCAGCGTAGCTTCGGGCTACATCTCCGCTGCTCGCTTTCTCACGCGCCCGGCTCGGCGACGGCATAGAGCGCCTCGCGACGGGCTCGGACCAAGCGAGGGCGCTGTCAGAGGTCCTGCTCCTCTTGGTTGGAGACGTCTCTCGGCGCGTTATGTTCCGGCTCGCTGGAGAACCGGCGGCTCGGGCTCGATAGGGGAACCCCATGGCGAAGCGCAAGGCGACCTCGCTGCTGGCGTTCGTGCTCCTGCTCTCGCCCGTCACGGTCCTGGCCGCGCCGGCGACGATCAGGGTGTTCGAGGCGCAGGTCCACGCTGCTCCCGACCCGTCCTCGCCTGTCGTCTACACCTTCGCCGAGAACACGCGGGTGTCCGTCTCGGAGGACTCGATCAACGGCTTCAGGAAGGTCCGTCTCCCGGGCAACAAGATCGGCTACATCGAGGAGAGCGCCCTGGCGCTCGCTGGTGCGCCTCCGCCCACCCCGCCACCACCGCCCGGGTTCGACACACCTCCTCCGCCAGCTCCGCCACCGCCCGGATACGGCTGGCCTCCGCCCCCGCCTCCCAGAGCTCCGCGGTACTACCCGGTGAGGAGGTACCCCGATCCCACCGCCTTCCGGCACGTCGGGTTCTTCCTCCGATTCGACGCCGGACTCGGTTACACGGACTCTTCGACGTCGGCGTCGACGACCGCCTTCAACTTCGATTCAGCCCATGGCCTCGCGGGCGAGCTGGGACTCGCCATCGGCGGCGCCGTCGCGGAGAACTTCCTCCTGGCGGCTCATTTCTGGGGCACGTCGGTCGTCGCGCCGACGCTCACGGCGCGCGGCGTCGCGGTCCCGACGGGTGGCGACTTCTCGGTCTCGCTGTTCGGGCTCGGGCCGAGCTTCGACTACTACTTCATGCCGAACAACGTGTACGTGACCGTCACCCCGTCCCTGACCTGGGTGAGCTTCAGCGACGCGTTCAGCACCTTCCAGACAGCTGCCGGCTTCGGGACCCGGTTCGCTCTCGGCAAGGAGTGGTGGATCAGCGGTCACTGGGGACTCGGGCTCGCCGGGTGGTTCGCGTTCAGCTTCAACAAGGAGAGCGACGCTGTCGGTCCGACCTGGAGGACTTACGCGGGTGGACTCAGCTTCTCGATGACGTTCAACTGATGTCGACCGCTGCCTACACACTCGACTCGAAGAACCATCGCGAGGTCATCGCGGCGATGGACTTCTTGACCGTGCCGACGGCAAGCGTTGCGCGAAGTGCCGTAAGCCGGACGGACACGCCCGGACAGGCTCATTGAGCGTTCAAGCGTCGCACGCGTAGGCAACCGATCCACAGCATTCGGGACCCAACAGGGCACGTCAGGACGATCACGGCGGCCGTCTAATTGTGTGCAGGCGGTTGGCGATGACACATCGCCACGTACCGGGGACGCCGCTTCGCCTCAGGACGATGACGCAAGTAGTGGAAAGCACCGAGGCGGTCACCCCCCAACCCCACAGCACTGGAGGCTATATGCGTGAATCGAGCGTGATCTTACTGACAATGAGTGTCGCCCTGACGGTCGGAGCTCCGGGTCGGGCGATGGGCTCGGGCGATGCTTCGAGCGATGCATTCGCTGCCCGTGAAGCAGGCAACAAAATGACCCACACAGCGGTTCGCGAAAGCACGACAGGAGTCAGCCTCCGCCCTGGCGCGGTGTTGGGACCACTCGGAGCGAGCGACGGCGCCACCGACACCCTTGCCACTCGTGCGCAAGCCAACCGCAGGGTCAGCAACATGTCGTCTCGGGAGATGTCTTGGGGCTCAAAGAACACAGCTTCGACAGCGGGCCCAATTGGCGCGAGTGACGGTGCAGCCGAAGCTTTCGCTGCTCGCTCGCGAACAGGGGACGAAGGCCATCTTGGCGCCGGTTGGATCGCGCGCGACCATCGGACGAGCGAAGCCGGAACTCATGTCGAGTCGCACGGCAGCGGCGCAGGGGAACCATAGATGTTGGCACTACTGCGTCACGCTGATCGAAAACATGGATCATTTCGATCACTTATGGAAACGGCTAATCTCGGACCGATTTCCGATTGGAGGCCCTGCCGCGCTGTGTCCTCGTCGACGCCACGTTGCTCGGCGAGACGGAGGATGAGCGCGATGCGCCGCTGCGGTTTCCGTGAACCCCGGCGCTGACCTGGGGGCCTTCCAGCCCTACTGGCGTGGGCACGGGCCGGCCAGCGCACGCCGGCGAGGGCACTTGGTGGCCCGCGCGACCTGGACGAGACAGGTGCCCAGACCGGCGTGAGGTGGTACGACCGCAATAGAATTCAAATGCGTACTGCTGCTCTCACCATACGGTAGAAGGAGACGGCCACCGAGGGAACGGCGCCCGGGAATCTGCGCTCGGCTCCTGGCCCTCCTGCGACCGGTCAGTGCTGGACAGGCGCCTCGGGGCGCTCCATCTCCTCCTCTTCGCGCTCCTCACGCTTGCGCGCGAGCTCGTAGCGAGCCAAACGCTTGCCGATGGCCGAGCCGACGAAAGCGCCAGTCAAGCCGAGCAGAGCGGAGAACCCCGCGAGCGCGGGGGCAGCACCCCCCGTGAGCCCAATGGCTTCGGCGCGTCCAGTGACCGTCGCAAGGTCGCGTGCGAGATAGAACGCCACCGCCGCCAGGGAGATGCACCACACCATGAAGCCATTCAGGTAGGCGTTCCTGCGACCGCCCAGGGACACTGCCATCGCCGAGCCGACGAAGATGGCAACAAACGGCGTCAGCACCTCCCAGATGCCGGATACAGCCTTGCCCGCTGTGCTGTCACCCCCGAAAGCGAAGGCTGCTCCGAATAGGCCAAGCACGATCTGAATGGCCAGCGCGCAGAAGGCGCCGGGGATGACCGACTCCCAGCGAATGCGCGGCAAGCCCACTTCCATCATTTCAGTTGCCATGACGCACCTCCGACACACCGTTGTTGATGGCGGAACGGATGTCGCTCGACCGCTGATAAGTGGGTGGTTCCGATTTGGGGCATGATGGCCCGCGGTGGCGCGGTAGCGGGTCGATTTGCACCGTCGCGCGTACCAGGGCGACATGGCTGCGCACTTGCTACGAGCCAGGATACAACCGTGCGACGCCCAGGCGCTCACCCGCTCCTGTCCCGAATCAAGTGCGTGATAGCTCCTCAACCGCGGAAGCATTCTCGCCAATGAGCACCGGTCGACGCATGACGCGGCGCCATGGACCGGGAGGCGTCTCGAACTGCGTTTGGGCCAAGACGATGAGGACCGGCTCTCGGTGCCGCGACAGGAGGAGATCGAGCAAACGGCCGGCAGGCTACATCCTTCACCTTCCTCAGCGACACCGTGCCGTTCGTCGTCGAGTAGATGAGCGCCTTGCCTGCCAGGTCCTCGCGCAGCAGCACGAGGGGCGTCGCGTCCACGAAGCCGGGGAGCGTCGTCGCGTCGAACGAGCGGGAAACGCGACGCGCCGGCCTTTCCGAGCACGCAAGAGAAATGGTGGCCGCCCTGCTGTTCAAGACTGAAAAGGTTGTTCGACCTTCTCCGACGCGGCGCCGATTGGGTGCTCGCCTGCTGCTCCACCGAGCCGTCCACGGGGCATGCGCGGGCGGTGACCGGCTTCAGCTGGTTCACGGCGATGGCCTCCCCGCCGTCGGGTTCAGGGCTCCACGGTTCGATGACGATCACGGTGCCGCCGACGGGCTGCTCTTCGCGCCGGTCCTTGGAGGGCGGCGGCGGCAGGGGAAGCTCCGCGCCCGCCCGCTCCCGTTCGGCCCGCCCTCTGCGCAGCCGGCCCAGATCCTCGATGATCCAGCTAGGCGCAATGGGCTTCATGGCTCGTGTCCTCCTTCACCCGCTGCGCTGCAAACTGCTTGCCGGGTCGTGACGTCCGGCCCCGGCTCGATCTCAGCCGGAGCGCCGGGTCGGTGGCCGCGCCGGTTCGCCCGCGTGAATCTCGCGAACAGGGCGCTACGCGGGGGCGAGTAGCGGAAATCCCGGCCTACTCCCCCAGCGCCCCCCTCACTTTCGCGACGAGCCCGCGCGCGTCCGCAGCCACGGCCACGACGAGGGCTTCCGGAGGCGCGACCGCCACCGACGCGAAGGCGCGCGCCACCTCGCCGGCCCGGGCGAGCGCGCCGGCCCCGGCCTCGGCAAGCAGGCCCGCGGGCACGAGGTGGCCGTGGATCGCGGCCCAGAGCGCGGCCGGCTCCGCGCCCGGATCGCCACGCGGGTCGAGCCCCCGGCACGCGAACGCCATCGCCTCGCGGTAGAGCCCGAGCGCCTCGGCCGGCTGCCCGGCCGCCGCCAGCGCGTCCCCCGCGGCCCGCTTCCGCTGGGCCACCGTGACGAGATCGCGGCGCGCCGCCGCGAGCGCGTCTCCCCCGGCGTCCGGCGCTTTGTAGAGGACCACCGCTCCGGCGAACGGCGAGGCGCTCCCCAGCGCCCCCATGGCCTCGATCGCGCGCGCAGGAAGGAAGGCGGGGCCGTCGCCGTCCGAGGGCGGCACGTCCCCGCGGATGACCCCCACGACCCGGCCGTCCGGGAGCCGGATCACCTGCTCGAGCGCCTCTCCGGCGCGCGCGCGCAGCTCCGCCACGGGATCGCGAGCCGGCGCGCCGGACGCGACGGGCTTCCCGGTGGAGGCGGCGAACTCCCCGCCGAGGAGCGTGGCGATGCGGCGCGCCATGGAAGAGCGGTCCATCTCCACCGTCTCCTGGTCGTCCCCCACCGCGGCGGCGAAGAGCGCGCGCTTCGCCTCCAGCGTCCCCTCCATGCGCTCCTCGAAGCTCTTCTCGGAGACGAGGAGCACCACGTTCACCGCCTCGCGTTGCCCGAGCCGGTGCACGCGGGCGATGCGCTGGGCCAGCACTGCCGGGTTCCAGGGCAGGTCGAGGTTCACGACGTGGCTCGCGACCTGGAGGTTCAGGCCCACGCCGCCTGCGTCGGTGGAGAGGAAGACCTTGCACTGCGGGTCCTCGCGGAAGCGGTCGATGAGCCCGCCGCGCAAGGCGGAGGGCACGCCGCCGTGGAGCCGCACGTGGCCCACGCCGAGTCGCTTGCACACCTCGGCCGCCATGGCCTGCATCCGTTCCCACTCGGAGAAGACGACGACCTTGCGCCCCTCGTCCAGGCAGATCTCCTCGAGCAGCCGCTCCAGCTCGTCGAGCTTGGGGGCGCCGCGCGTCTCCTTGTCCACGAGCCCCGCCGCGTCGCAGGACATGCGCAGCCGCTGGAAAGCGCGCATGAGCCGTTGCTCCTCCAAGGGGGTGAGCGGCCGTTTCTTGAGGATGGCGAGCAGCCGGGCCACGGTGCCCTCCGCGTCGTCGTGGTGCTCACGCTGCTTCGCCGTCATCGGAACGGTGAGCCGCGAGACGAGCCGCTCAGGAAGGTCCGTGAGCACCTCCTCCTTGCGCCGCCGCAGCACCACGGGCGCGATCCGGGATCGGAGGAGGTCCAGGTTCCGGTAGCCGGTTGGGCGGCCGGACGCGTCGAGCTTCGTGAACTCCTCGTTGAAGCGCCAGAGCGGCCCGAACAGGTGCGGATCGACGACCTGCATCAGGCTGTAGAGATCGTCGAGCCTGTTCTCGAGCGGCGTGCCGGTGAGCACGAAGGCGAAGCGGCTCTGGATGCGCTTCACGACCGATGCCGTCCGCGTGCGCCAGTTCTTGATGCGTTGCGCCTCGTCGAGGACGACGAGATCGGGGGCGAGGTCGAGGATCTCCCGCTCGTCGGCGCGAGCGAGCTCGTAGCTCGTGACGAGGACGGCCGGGGCGTCGGCGTAGCGAGCCCGTCGCTCCTCGCGCGCGCCCGAGACGACCACGACGTCGTCCTCGCCGAGGTCGGTGAACTGACGGATCTCGCGCAGCCACTGGTGCTTGAGCGACGCCGGGCAAACAATGAGCGTGCGCCTCACCTCACCCCGCCGCGTGAGCTGCGCCAGGGCGGCAATGGCCTGTGCCGTCTTCCCGAGCCCCATCTCGTCGGCGAGGAGCGCCCTCCCGCGGGAGGCGAGGAAGGCGACGCCTTCCACCTGGTACGGGTAGAGCTTCACGCGGAGGCCAGGCTGGTCGCACCCTGCCGCGCGCACCTCCTTCCCCACCGTGCGGCTACGCTGGGCCTGCCGCTCCGTCTCCAGCGCCCGTTCCGCGAAGCGGGTCACCTCGGGCGGGATCTCGATGCCGGCCTCCATCGCTTCGCGCGCGAGGTCCGGCCAGGTGTCGGGCAGCGGCCGCGAGAGCTGCCCGTCGGCGCCGAAGTGACGCGCGGCCACGCGCCGCTCGGCTGCCCGCGCTCCGGGCGCGAGGCGCACTGCGAGGGACACTTCCGGCTCGAAGAGGAGGTGGAGGTAGCTCGACGGCGGCCCATCCGCGAGCGCCCGCTTCAGGCGCCGGGGGGCGTCGGCGCGCAGGTGGCGGAGCACGGCCTCGACGTGCTTGCAGGTGCCGAGGAGGTTCGTCGCGAAGTCGGGGCAGTTGCAGCCGTTGTGCGGCGCGTCGAGCGCGCGCAGCGTGACCCGGTACGCCTGAGACGACGGGGAGGACACGCGATGGTCGCCGTAGAGGCGCGTGCCCCCGTGCCGTTCGATCTCGAAGAGCTCCGAGCTGCCGCGCGCCTCTCGCCGGCGCCGCTCCTCCTCACGCAGCGACGAGGCCGGCTCCTCCGGGCCGTCCCCCTCCTCCGGCCGCGCCAAGCCGGCGAGGAGCAGCGCCAGCGCCGCAGCGTGCCCGCAGCGCTGCTCGCCGCAACCACAGCTCGCTCCGAGCCTCTCTCCCCTCCAGGACAGGCCCACCCGCACGACACGGCCGCCATCGGCGACGGCGGCGTCGGCCCTCGTGGGCCCGAGCGACGGACGCGACACTCGCCCCGCGGCTACGGTCTCGCGGCCCGCCGCGACCGCTTCTTCCGAGAAGACACCGCGAACGACGGCGGCGGTGAGGCGATCGACGATGGTCGGGGGCGGGCTTTCATTTCGGACCAGGGGCATGGCGGGCTCCGCGAGGAAGACCCCACATACCCGGCCGGTCTGACGATGATACGCCTCGCGATGTTGCCGGCACCGGACCTGATGGCTGATGCGGATCCTGCATGATCCTCCCACCGAGGCTCCTCACGCGGCTCGCGCCTTGCGTCGATCGCGTTTCCGATGACGGTCCGTCCGGCGTGAGCGAGAGGCGCTGGCGCGCGAGGTCGTCGCTCTCGGAGCTGCTCGAGGCCGCCGGTCGCCACGAGGAGGCGGCGAAGCTCCGGGGCGAGCAGGCGGCGCTGATCCGGCTGCGGGCCGAGGTGGCGGGCGGAACCGTCCGCAGGAATGCGCCACGGGTGGGACGCAATGACCCGTGCCCGTGTGGGAGCGGGAAGAAGCACAAGAAGTGCTGCCTCCAGGCGAGCGACTCGGCGCAAGCTCGGGCGTAGCTCGGGCGTAGTCGTCGCGGGACGCCATGTCCGACCCCCGGCGTATCGTCCCTACGCTGGGGACATCCGTGCCACGCCTGCTCGACCAGATCTGCGCGCTGCGGTACGTCACCGCCGAGAACGCGCCCAACTACCGCGCGATCGTGCAGGTCTTCTCGGAGGCACGGGAGCGTTACGAGATCGAGCTCCGGCCATCCGACGTCCGTGAGCGGCTGGCGCGCTCCGGGCTCCACCACGACCTCCCCGCCGACGCCGACCTCGACCGCCACCTCGACCAGCTCGTGGCCTGGGGAAATCTCCAGCGCTCGCACGACACCGCCAACGTGGCACGCGTCGCCGACTTCTACCTGCGCCGCTTCACGTACCGGCTCACCCCGGTGGGCGAGGCCGCGCAGCGGGCGGTCGCCGAGGTCGAGGCCACGGTGGGCCGGTCGGGCGCTCTCCAGACCTCGATGCTGGTCGAGATCCGCGACGCGCTCGCCGCGCTCGTCTGGGCGCAGCGCGGCGGCGACGCGGCCGGCCTCGCCCGAGCGTTTCATCGCCTGCACGCCGCCTTCGCCTCGCTCACCGAAGAGGCCAACCTTTTCCTGGGCGAGCTCGACCGGCACGTCTCGCAACACACGGCGCGGTGTCGCGCGCTGGAAGGCCGCCGCCCGCGCTCGACTTCGCCGACGGCCGCGCCTGGCTCGCGGCGCGGCGGCGGCGAGAGCGCGCCCAGGTCGATGCCGCCCTTGGCCGCTTCGCAGGTCGCGGGCCGGTGCGGCTCTCCGACCTCGCCACGGTCGACGCGGGCGAGCTCGAGCAGCTCCTCGCGCTCCTCGACGAGGCGCTCGGCTCCCCGCGGGACGAAGAAGGCACGCGGCGCACGCGAACCGCCGACGGCCGGCTGGAGGTCGTCCTGCGACCACCCGCGGGCGAGCGGCTCTGGGTCGTCCTCGGCACGCCCTCGGGGAGCCTGCGCTGCCGCGACTACCTCCTCGAGGTCGTCCCGCTCGCCATCCGGATCGATCGCGCTGGGGAGGCGGGCCGATGAGCGAGGCGCTGCGGGTCAGCGAGGAGAGGGCGCTCGCCGAGCGGCAGCGCGCGCTGCGGCGGCTCCTCGCCGCGCCACTCCTCCTCCAGGAGCGCGAGCCCGAGGCGTTCGCCTTCGTGGTGCGCCACCGCGCTGCTCTGGGGCGCTGGTTCGCCGAGAACGCCGGCTGGGCGCTCGTGGTCGAGGCGGGCGCGGGGTACGCGCGCCTCCTCAAGCGCATCGCCCGTCACGACGCCACGCGCCCGGCGCGTCCGCCGGGCCGGCCCGCCTTCGACCGGCGGCGCTACACGCTCCTTGCGCTCGCCCTGGCCGCGCTGGACGACGGGCGCGTCCAGACGACGCTGGCGCGCCTCGCCGAGGGTGTCCGGGAGCTGTCGCTCGAGGAAGCGGCCGTAGCACCGTTCGACCCCGAGCTGCACGCCGAGCGCGCCGCCTTCGTCGACGTCTTGAAGCTCCTCGTCGAGTGGGGCGTCCTCGCGCTGCGCGACGGCGACGTCGAGCGCTACGCTCGCTCCCGGGAAGGCGACGCGCTCTACGACGTCCGCGAGCGGCTCCTCGGGCAGCTCCTCTCGGCGCCG
>DASWDS010000423.1:0-3643 GCA_036395165.1 Anaeromyxobacteraceae bacterium
GCGGCGTGGTCCCGACGGACGAGGGAACGGCGGTGATCGCCGCCCTCGCCGCGGCCCGGCTCGGGCTCGCCCACAACCCGCCCGACGCGACGCGGCGCGCCGCGAGCAAGCACGCGCAACGCTCTGCGCTCGCCGCGCAAGGCGTGCCGGTGCCCCCCTTCTCGCTCCATCCCCTCGCCGGCGGGCCGGAGGGCGCCGCGGCGCGCGCGCCCTATCCGTGCGTCCTGAAGCCCGTCACCCTCTCCGCCAGCCGTGGCGTCATCCGCGCCGACGAGCCCGCTGCGTTCGTGACCGCATGGCGCCGGATAGAGCGGATCCTGGCCGCCGCGAGGGCCGAGCGGCGGCCCACCGACGAGGAGGGCGGGCGCGCCATCCTGGTGGAGGGCTTCGTGCCGGGGCCCGAGGTGGCGGTGGAGGGGCTCCTGCGTGGCGGGCGGCTGGAGGTGCTCGCCCTCTTCGACAAGCCCGACCCGCTCGACGGCCCGTTCTTCGAGGAGACGCTCTACGTCACGCCGTCGCGCCACCCCGCCGCCGTCCAGCGCAGCGTGGAGCGGATGGTGGCGCATGCGGCGGCGGCGCTCGGCCTCGTCGAGGGTCCCCTGCACGCCGAGCTGCGGCTCTCGCCGGCCGGGCCCGTCGTGCTGGAGGTCGCGGCGCGCAGCATCGGCGGCCTCTGCGCGCGCACGCTGCGCTTCGGCGCGGGCGTCTCGCTGGAGGAGATCGTCATCGCGCACGCGATGGGCCTGCCGATCGCGCAGCTCGCGCGCGAACGGCGCGCGGCGGGCGTGATGATGCTGCCCATCCCGCGCGCCGGCATCCTGCGCGGCGTGGGCGGCGTCGGGCAGGCGAAGGCGGTGCCGGGGGTGGAGGACGTCATCATCACCATCCCGGAGGGCCGCGAAGTGGAGCCGCTCCCCGAGGGCGACGCCTATCTCGGCTTCGCCTTCGCGCGCGCCGAGCGGCCGGAGGAGGTCGAGGCCGCGCTGCGCACCGCGCACGCTCGCCTCGCCATCGACATCCGGCCGCCGCTGCCGACGGTGTAGCTCGCGAGACGCGGCCCGTCTGCTGCACGGGCGGGACGGGCCGGAACCCTACTCGAGAGGCGCGAACTGCGCCTCGGTGGGCTCCGCTCAACAGAACCAGCTCTCCGTGAGCCGCGGCGCCCGCTTGCCGGTGTCTGCGGCGACCACGACGTGCTCGTGCGGGCGGCCGGCGGCGGCGAGCGCGAGGCGCCGCACACGGTCGAACGTGACCACCGTCGGCTCGTGCCGCGCGGCCGCGTCCTCGACGGTCCGCGCCACCTTCGCCTGGAGGGCGTCCATGCGTGGATCGGGGTGGCGCCAGCGGTAGGTGAGGGCGCTCTCGTCGAGCCCCTGGGCCGCGAGGTCCGGGTCGTCGAGCAAGAGGGAGCCGGGCGGGACGAGCAGTCGGATCGAGAGCTGCACCGGGTCGAGCGAGGCGAGCCAGCCCTCGCGCGCGAACGTGTCGAGGAGATCGAGGTAGTCGTCGAGCGTCGACCACGGCGTGAACGGCAGCAGCGACGGGCGCAGGGTGAGGCCCGCCGCGGCGCAGGCGGCGAACGCCCGGAGCACGTCATCGCGGCAGTGGCCCTTGTCGAGCTTCGCGAGCACGGCGTCGGAGAGCGACTCGACCGCCGACACGACGAAGAGGGCGCCCGCCTCGCGCAGCGCCGGGAGGAGCCGCGCGTGCCGCACGAGGTGCTCGATCTTGGCGGTCATGTCGAACGTCAGCGATGGGAAGCGGGCGTGAAGCGCGGCGGTGACGCGGAGGGCATGCCCCGGGCCGTTCAGGAAGTCGGGATCGCCGAAGGTGACGTGCGTCACCCCGGCCGCCACCTGGCGGGCGACGTCCTCCAGCACCACCTCGACCGGGATGGCGAAGAAGCGTCCGCCATAGAGCGCCGGAATCGGGCAGTGGCGGCAGAGGTGCTTGCAGCCGCGCGTCGTCTCGCTGTGACCCGCGAGGCGCTCGCGCCCCTCTGCGTCCGCGAGCCGCGCGTAGCGGTCGGGGGGCGGCAGCCCGGCCCGGCTCGGCACCGGGAAATCGAGCTTCCGGAGCGCGGCGCCTGCCGCCGCGGGGCTCCGGAAGCGCGCAGGGTCCTCGCCGCGAGCTCCAGTCGCTGGAGACGGGCCCCGCTCGAGCGCGCGCGCCAGCTCGACGAGGTCCTCCTCGCACTCGCCGCCGAGCACGGCCACCGCGCCCGCCTGGCGCAGGAGGGGCGCGTGCAGGATCGCATAGAGCCCGTGGAACGCGAGCGCCGCCGACGGGTTCATCGTGCGCACGCGCTCGGCGGCGCGGAGCCCGAGCCGGAGCGCCGTGTGCATCGGGACCGAGAAGAGCACCAGCCGCGCGGCGCGCACGCGCGCCTCGTCGAGCGGCTCCACGGCGAGGTCGAGCGCCGCCGGCCGGAAGCCGGCGCGCTCGAGGAAGGCCTGGGGGAATGCGATCCCCGAGGGCTGGTGCCCGAGCTCGTAGGTCGAGACGAGGAGGATCGCGCCAGGCGTGCGCCAGGCGGGCGACGCCGGCACGGCGACTACCCCTTCGACGGCGGCGGCTGGTAGTCCGGCGGGAGCTGGGCGCCCTCGCCGAAGAAGAACTGCTCGGCCTGCTGGAACAGGATCTCGTTCGTCCGTGGATCGGCGGGCGAGAGGCGGAACTCGTTCATCACCATCTTGAAGTGCTCGAGCCACATCTTCCAGGCGTCCTGGGAGATGTTGTCGTAGATGCGCTGGCCGAGCTCGTTGTTGAAGGGCTTGAAGCCGAGCCCCGGCAACTCCTTGCCCAGCTTCTTGCACATCACCATCCGCGCCATGAATTCGCTCCGTAGGTCAGGGGGCGCACCGCGCCGGGCCGGAAACATAGGCGATTCCGGGCCTTCGCGCACGCACGACTGCACGCGCTGACGCGCTCCACGCGCTCGACGATGGTGGGGTCCTCTTTCCGAGCCCGGCGCGGCCCCCGCTGGTCCGCGCCGAGAATCGGCCGCACGAAGGCGGGTTACGACAGGAGCGACGTCGCCGAGACGCTGAGCGCCTTCGCCAGCGACTCGAGCGTGTCGAGCGGCGGCGTGCGCTGCCCGCGCTCGAGCATCGAGATGTACGAGACGGAGAGGCCAGCCTTCGCAGCGAGAGCTTCCTGCGAGAGCTTCCTCCGAAGCCGCTCGTTCTTGAGATTCACCGCAAACTTGTCCGCAAGTCCGGCCATGTTGTCTGTGCTCCTGGCGAGGAATGCCACTGGTGGTACGGGGTAGTGGCGGTTTCCGCCAAACTCTTTTGGCGGATTCCGCTTGGGTCCTATCTAGCACTCAGAGCGAGGGTGGTCCAGTCTAGCGTTTACCCGACGTGCTCTTCCGTGGACGGCCGGGGAAGGGCACGCCGTAGCGCTTGAGGAGCCGCCGCAGGGCGAAGTAAGAGATCCCGAGCCGCTCGGCGAGGCCGCGCGGATCGCCCTCGAAGATCCTCGCGCACGCGGCGAGGTACCGCCGCGCCGCCTCGTTGAACGGGAGGACGGCGTCGATGGTGAGCGGCGGGCGAAGGCCCGGCATCCCTGCCCCCAGGCTGCCGCCGAGGCGCGCCAGCCGTTGCCGGGCCTCGTCCACCTCCGCCTCGCTCCGCTCGATGAG
>DASWDS010000424.1:0-6513 GCA_036395165.1 Anaeromyxobacteraceae bacterium
CTCGCGGATGCGGCTCCAGATCTCGCTGTCTGCGACGTGGTTCATGGCAGATCCTCCACGCCCCGGCGGGCGCGCGGCACGGACCCACGTCGCACCACACCGGCGCCCATCGGGTAGACTCCCGGGGTGGCATGGGCGGCGCGGGACGGGAGGGCGCGGCCGGCGATCTTCGCCGGCGTGACCGCTTGCGCGGTGGCGATCGCGGCGCTCGTCCCGCGCCTCGCGCAGGACCCGCGCTACCACCGCTTCGCCGACACCCGCAGGCTGCTCGGCGTCCCGAACGCGCTCGACGTCCTGTCGAACGCCGGCTTCGCCATCGTGGGCGCGTGGGGCCTCGCGGCGGTCGGCTCCGCGACGTTCGTCGACCGGCGCGAGCGCCTCCCGTGGTGGTTGCTCTTCGCTGGGGTCGCGCTCACCAGCGCCGGCTCGGCCTGGTACCACCTCCACCCGACGAACGCGTCGCTCGTCTGGGATCGGCTGCCGATGACGCTCGGCTTCATGGGCCTCTTCGCCGCGCTCGTGGGCGAGCGCGTCTCGGTCCGCTGGGGCGTCGCGCTCCTCGGGCCGCTCGTCCTCCTCGGGGCCGCCTCGGTCGGCTACTGGACCCTCACCGAGGCGCGCGGCGCCGGCGACCTGCGGCCCTATCTCCTCGTGCAGCTCTACCCGCTCGCGGCGGTCCCGCTCCTGCTCTCGCTCTTCCCGGCGCGCTACACGCGCGGCGCCGGGCTGCTCGTCGCGCTCGCGTGGTACCTCGCGGCGAAGGTCGTGGAGAGCCTCGACGCGGAGATCTTCCACGCCCTCGGGTTCGTGAGCGGGCACACGCTGAAGCACCTGTTCGCGACGGCCGGGGCAGCCTCACTCGTGCGGATGCTCGTCGGGCGAGAGCCCATGCCGGCCGGCGCTCATGCTTCGCCACATCGTGCGCTCGGCGCCGGGTGACGCCGAAACGCAGGGCGTCCTCCCGAAGACCTGGCAATGAAGGGGGCGGCCGGAGGGCGGGCGCGACCGCGCCAGCGGCTGGTGACGGTGGGCGGGGGTCGCTCGGCGCGGCTGCGAACGCGCGCGTTGAGGCGCGGCGGCCGCCGGCCCGTGACCGAGGCCATGCGGTAGCCCACCGGCCGCGCGCGGAGGACCCGTTATACTGCGGCCATGGCCACGAGCTGCTACCGCTGCGGCGCGGAGGTGCGCGTCGACGGCCCGGTGGGCCGCCGCACCACCTGCCCGGAGTGCGACGCCGACCTTCACGCCTGCATCTGCTGCCGCTTCTACGACGAGTCCGCCCCGCACGCGTGCCGCGAGCCGCACGCCGACCACGTCCTCGACAAGGAGGCGTCGAACGCCTGCGAGCTCTTCCAGCTCGGGGACGGCGCCTCGCGGCGCAAGGTGAGATCGCGGGCGGCGCGCGACGCCCTGGGGGCGCTCTTCGGCGAGACGCCCAGGCGGGAGGACGACCCGCGCGACGCGCTCGAGGCGCTCTTCCGGAAGAAGTGATGCGGGCGCGATGAAGCTCGTCACCTGGAACGTGAACGGCATCCGCGCGCGCGAGGCGCAGCTCCGCGAGCTCGTCGAGCGCGAGCATCCCGACGTCGTGTGCCTCCAGGAGATCAAGGCGACCCCGACCCAGGTGCCGGCGCTCCTCTTCGACCCGGGCGGCTACTGGGCGTACTGGCACGGCGCGTCGGCGTACTCCGGCGTGGCGCTCCACGTGCGGCGCACGCTCGCGCCGGAGCGCCCCGCCTTCGCGCACCCGTCGTTCGACCACGAGTGCCGGATCGTGACCGCCGAGCTGGGACCGCTGACGGTCGCGTCCGCCTACGTGCCGAACGGCGGGAAGGACTTCGCCGCGAAGATGCGCTTCCTCGAGGCGCTCGACGCCTGGGTCGCCGAGCGGCACGGGCAAGGGCGGCAGCTCGTCCTGTGCGGCGACCTCAACGTGGCGCGCGCCGACGTGGACGTGCACCCCAAGGAGCGCAAGCCGGGCGCCATCGGCCAGCGCCCCGAGGAGCGCGAGCTCTTCGCGCGGCTCCTCGGGCGCGGCCTCGTCGACCTCGGCCGCGCGCTCCACCCGTCCGACGACGCGCTCTTCACCTGGTGGGCGCCCTGGCGCAACCTGCGGCAGCGCAACATCGGGTGGCGCATCGACTACGTGCTCGCGAGCGAGCTGCTCGCGGCGCGCGCCACGCGCTGCGACTCCCTGCGCGAGTTCGGCACGAGCGACCACGGGCCGATCGTGGTCGAGCTGAGCGACACGACGGCTGCCCCCTTCCGTTCGCCCTGAGCGTAGGGCCGCCGCCGTGCATCCGTCACCCTGGGTGCGGCCCGAAGTCGAAGGGCGAGCGCGGACACGAGCTCCGCTCAGTACATGCTCTGGACGATCCAGTCGACGTACTTCTCGCTGCCGTCCTCGATCCGCAGCGCGATCACCTCGGGCACCTCGTACGGGTGGAGCGCCACGACGCGGTCGCGCAGCTCGGGGAAGCGCTTGGCGGGCAGCTTCAGCACGAGGAGCGCCTCCTGCTCGTCGCACACCTTCCCCTGCCACCGGTAGATGGAGCGGACGCCGGGGACGACGTTGCCGCAGGCGGCGAGCTTCTCCTCGACGAGCGTGCGCGCGATCCGCGCCGCCTCCTCGGCGCTCGGCGCCGTCACCAGCACGACCAGCGTGTCCGTCACAGCCCCTCCGCCTTGGCGATCAGCTCCTTCATGATCTCGCTCGTGCCGCCCGCGATCGTGAGGAGGCGCACGTCGCGCCACGCGCGCGCGATGTCGGTCTCGAGCACGTACCCCATGCCGCCGTGCAGCTGCATGCAGTCGTAGGCGACGCGCTGCGCGAGGTCGCAGGCGACGAGCTTCGCCATCGAGACGTGCTTCACCGCCGGCTCGCCGCGCGCGAAGAGGTCCGCGGCCCGGTAGGTGAGCCAGCGCGCCGCCTCCACGGCGGAGAGGTGCTCGGCGAGCTTGTGGCGCCACACCTGCATCGAGGCGACCGGCCGGCCGAAGGCGTGGCGCTCGCGCCCGTACGCTGTCGCGTCCTCGAGCATGAGCTGCATGGCCGCGACCGCGATGACCGCCGCGACGAGCCGCTCGCCCTGGAAGTTCGCCATCACGTAGGCGAAGCCCTGGTTCTCCTCGCCCAGCAGGAAGCGGCGCGGGATCCGGCAGTCCTCGAAGTAGAGCGCGGCGGTGTCCGACGCGAGGTTCCCCACCTTCTCGAGCTTGCGCGACACGCCGAAGCCCTTCACGTCCGTCGGGAAGGTGACGAGCGAGATGCCGCCGTAGCCCGGCTCGCCGGTGCGGACCGCGAGCGTGAGGAAGTCGGCGCGCGTGCCGTTCGTGATCCACATCTTGCTGCCGTTCACGACGAGGTCGTCGCCGTCGCGCCGCGCGGTCGTCCGGAGGGCCGCCACGTCGGAGCCCGCGTCGGGCTCGGAGATGGCGAGGGCCGCGATCTTCTCGCCGCGGATGGCCGGGGCGAGGAACTCGCGCTTCTGCTCCTCGGTGCCGAGGTCCGCGATGACGGGGATGGCCATCTCCCCCTGCACGAGCATGGCCATGTTGAGGCCGGCCGAGCGCGACCGGACGAGCTCCTCCGCGTACGCGACGACGTACCAGGAGTCGAGCCCTGAGCCGCCCCACTGGACCGGGTGGCGGATCCCGAACAGGCCGAGCTCGCCGAACCGCTGGAACAGCTCGCGTGGGAAGAGGCCGGCCTCGTCCCACTCCCGCGCGTGCGGCGCGAGCTCCCGCTCGCACAGCTCGCGCACGGTCCGGCGGAACGCCTGGTGCTCTTCGGTGAACGGCTCGAACGCGACCGGCATGCTGGCGCCCCCGTGGTCCGAGTTGTAGGAGCGGCGCGCTCCCGCGGCCAGCCCGCGCGCCGTCAATGCCCGTACATCGCGAGCGACAGCACGCCCTCGGTGACGCCGGGCGTCCGGCGCCACTCCGCCGAGAGCGAGACGCGCCCGAGGTGCAGGCGGCCCATCGCGGCGAGCTGGAAGGTGGTCCGGGGCGCGGCGAGCGGAAGCCACCGCCACGACGCGGTGGCGAGGAGCACGGCGCGCTCGCCGCCGGCGAGCCGCACGAGCGCGCCCGGGCCGATGCCGGGGCGGACCGGGCCACCCGCCAGGCCGCGCAGGTCGGGCGCGGCGAGGAGCTCGACGTCGGCGCTGGGGAGGATCGCCAGGGCGCCCCTGCCGGCGAGCAGGGCGGGCCCGCCGCCGGCCTCGGCGCGCCCCGCCACGCACCCGCGGCAGCCCGAGTCGGCGACGCGGGTCGCGCCCGCGCGGAGCTTCCAGGAGACGCGCCGCTCGAACCGGTCGAAGTCGTTCAGCGACGTCGCCTCGACGAGCGCGGCGTCGTCGAGCCGGACCGAGCGGGAGCGCGGCAGGACCGCGAGCCGGAGCTTCAGGAACTCGAGCTGGGTCCGTGGCGAGAAGCCGGCGGGGGGATCGGCGAGGTCGTGGAGCGCCAGCCGGCCGTCGAGGACGACGAGCGGACCGTCCGCGCTCGAGCCTCCAACCCCGGCGCCGACGCGCAGGGAACCGTGACCGCGCTCCGGGCCTCCCGCCGGCGGCGGCGCGATCTCGAGCGCGTCGCTCGGCACGCGGATCGCGCTCCGGCGCTCGAGCAGGCGCTGCCGCAGCGCGTCCGCGGCGAGGTCGGTCCCCTCCACGATGGCGCGCCCGTGGCGCACGTCGACGAGGTCGAGCGCGGTGTCGAGCACGCGCACCCGCTGCGCCTCGGACGCGCGCGCGAACCCGTCCGGCTCTCGGCCGCCGGCGAGCGCCTCCACGTCGTCCAGCTCCGGGCCCGAGAGACGGGACGCGCGCGCCGCGAGCTGCGTCCGGCCCGACGCGCGGAAGCGGACCTCGCGCACGAGCCCGGGGTTCGCGAAGAGCGCCTTCACCGCGTCGGCCGGCAGCACCACCGGCCCGAGGTGCGAGACGAGCTCGATGCGGGGAACCGCCGCCTCGAGCGCGCCGAGCACGTGGTACGAGCAGTTCTCGGTCAGGTAGTAGTAGTCGAACCACGTCTGGCCGAGCTCCCACAGGTGGGCGACCAGCATCCCGCGCTCGAGCGGCCCGAGCGCGAGCTCGTACTCCCACAGGTCGCGCGACTCGTAGTCGGCGTACTCCCGGACCTTGTAGAAGTAGGGCCGCGCGGTGAACTCGCCGCGGAAGAGCCCGGTGAGCCCCTTCACCACGTAGAGGAACGCGTTCGACGTGGTCACCGTCGCGGCGTAGTCGACCCCCTGGTCCACGAGGTCGAGCCGCGCGCCGGGCGCGCCCGGCTCCGCCTTCCCGAGCCGCAGGAAGGTGTGGCCGAAGGCCGACGCGGGGTTGTTGAGGTAGTACGACGAGAAGACGAGCGTCACCGACCGGCCGCCCACGCGCTCGTGGAACGCCTCGAAGCGCGGGCAGGCGCGCGGCGGGAGACGCGCGAGGTCGAAGCGCAGCGCCCCCGCGAGATAGACGAAGCGCGCGGGGAAGCGGCACTGCGCGTGATCGGCCTTCACGTCGGCGGCCGCGGCCGGCGCGGGCGCGAAGAACGCGCGCAAGGTCGCCTCGAGCTCCGCCGCGGGGTCGCCGCTCCCCCGCGGCGCGAGGAAGAAGTCCGGGCCGTCAGCCTCGCTCTCGAAGCCGCCCAGGAGCCGCGCGCGCCAGTGCCCGAGGCGCAGCCACCCCTTCTCGCGGGCGAGCCCCTGCGCGCGCGCCGCGGCGACGAGCTCCGGGAGGTACGCCGGATCCGGCTCGGGTGCGCCGGCGGCCGTCGCGGCGCGCGGAAGCACGAGCGCGGCGGCGATGAGGACCGCGCTCCTTCTCAAGTGCCGGCGATGGCGCCGCAGGCGAGCGAGGCGTCCGAGCGGAGCGTCCCGATCACCGCCTCGGAGACCTTCTCGGCCGGGACCGTCTCACCCGGGAAGAGCTCCGCGAAGCGCTTCTGCAGCACGGCGCCCACGGATCTCGCGTCCTTGCAGCCAGCGAGGGTCGTGAGCGTCGTGATGGTCTCACCCGAGCCGCGCGCCGCGTCCTTCGCGAGCGCCTCGCGGTTCCCCTCGATGAAGGTCTTCGTGCCGGCGGTGCCAATCACGCTCTCCCCGCAGTTCGAGGTCCCGAACGTGATGCCGAAGGTCTGGCTCCCGAAGGTGCCGTTCGTCGTCGCGGCCAGGATCTGGATCGCGCCCTTCTGGTCGCCGAATACCATCGAGCCGAGACCACAGCCCGCGGCGCCGTAGGTCGATTTCCCCGTCGCCGCCGGGTTCGCTGCGTACGCGCTGCCCGCGGCCAGAACGAGGGCCGCCATCACGATCCCTGCCTTGCGCATGCATTGACTCCTCGTCAAAGGTTGCCAGCGCCGCGGACGATAGCGCGCCCTGCGCATGCCATTCCCGTCCCGCTCGGGGGAGCCCCGCGCGTCACCCACGCTGGCGTTGTCCCAGCAGGGTCCCGTACGTGACGCCGGCAACGCCGAGCACCACGCCCAGGAGCCCCGCCAGGCCGGGGCGCTCGCCGA
>DASWDS010000425.1:0-2893 GCA_036395165.1 Anaeromyxobacteraceae bacterium
CGATGACCTTCAGCTTCGGATCGAGCTTCAGCTTCAGCGGCGACCCGCGCGGCGACTCGATCACCACGTGGAAGCCGCCGCCGGTGCGCGTCGGGATGCGATCGAGGTCCATGGTCCTACGCTGCCGACGCATTTGATCTCGAGCAACTCGGCCGTCCGGCGTGGCGTGGAAGAAAGGGACGCTTGCCTCCCCGCTGGGGAGGCTTTCCCCGCCAGGGTCTCCCCGTTCACTCGAAAAGGCGCGTCATTTCCAGTTCACGGCCGGGGCATGGCGATTGCGGTAGGGCTCGGCACCGCGCGGGCGCTCCCAGCCCGCTTCGAACCAAGGAGCTACACCATGAAGAAGATCCTGAGCGCCCTCGTCGCCCTCGCCTTCGTTGCCGCCGCCCCCGCGTTCGCCGCCGAGGAGGCTGCTGCTGCCCCGGCCGCCCCGGCCGCTGCCCCGGCCGCCGAGAAGGCCCCGGCCAAGGCCGAGAAGAAGGCCAAGAAGGTGAAGAAGGCCAAGAAGGCGGAGAAGGCCGAGAAGGCCGCCGAGACCAAGTAACTCGGTCTCACCGAAGCTTCGAGGCCGGTCACCGCGAGGTGGCCGGCCTTTTTTTTGAGCCGCGAGCGTCCGAGCGCGCACTGACCCGTCCCGCCGCACCGTTGCCGGCGGCCCCGCGCGTGCGGACCGTCAACGGGACGGGGTGGAGGACGGGAGGACGGGATGGCGTTCGCGACGAGCTGGGCGACCTGGAACCATCGGGCCAAGGACGCGTCACTCGTGCCGATGCGGCTCGCGCTCGGCTCGGCGATGCTCTACCACGGCACCTCGAAGCTGCGCGGCGAGGGGACGGCACACACGGCGCAGATGTTCGAGAAGCTCGAGCTGTCACCGCCGAAGAAGCTCGCGCTGGCGACCGGGCTCGCGGAGACCTTCGCCGGCGCGGCGGCCGTCCTCGGCATCGCGACGCGGCCGGCGGCGCTGGTCGTGCTCGTCACGCAGGCGGTGGCGGTGGCGCGGGTCCACGCGCCGAAGGGCTTCGACGTCATGAAGGGCGGGATGGAGTACAACCTCGCGCTCATGGCGATCGCGGCGGGGCTGCTCCTCGCCGGGCCCGGGCGCGTCTCCGCGCACGAGGCGCTCGAGCGCGCCGTGGAGGGCGGCGGCCGGAAGCGGCTCTGGAGGCGGGCGCGGCCGACCCGACTCTCGCGCGCCGTGCGCCTGCTGAGATAGCGCAGCTGGTCCGCGGACCGGTCCGGTGGCGCTCTCGCTCCTGGGCGGCGTCGCCGGCGTCCTCCTCGGCGGCGCGCTCGCCGTCGGCGCGCGCGAGGTGTACTCGATTCCCGCGAGCATCCCGCCATGGGCGGTGATACTCTCGCTCGCCTCCGCGACGGGCTGCGGGCTCTTGTTCGGCATCTATCCCGCCGCGCGCGCGAGCCGGCTCGACCCGGTGGAGGCGATGAGGACCGAGTAGCGCAGCCGAGCGAGGGTGGGAGTGGACAAACAGAAGGTGAAGAAGGAGATCCGAGGCTGGGTCCTCACGATCGCCGCGGTGCTGGCCTTCCGGACGTTCCTGTACGAGGCCGTCTACATCCCCTCCGGCTCGATGATCCCGACCCTGCAGATCGGCGACTACGTCATCGTCGAGAAGTGGGCCTACGGCGCGCGCCTGCCCTTCACGGACACGGCGCAGGCGACCTGGTCGTCGCCGAAGCGCGGCGACATCGTGGTGCTGCTCGCGCCTCCGGGGAACCCGCGCAACGACGACCTCATCAAGCGCGTGGTGGCGGTGGCGGGCGACGCGGTCGAGATCGTGGACGGCGCGCTCTACGTGAACGGCAAGGCCGTGCCGCGGAGGCGCGCCGACGGCCCCTGCCTCTACTGGAACAAGGTGGAGGGCGGGCCCTGGCGCGAGGAGCCCTGCGTCGACTACGTCGAGCAGCTCGAGCACCACACGTATCACTCGTACTGCACGCCCTACCTGCCCTGCGGCGACGTCCCCACCGCGAGCGTGCCGCCCGGCACCGTCTGGCTCGCCGGCGACCACCGCGACCACAGCGCCGACTCGCGCGTCTTCGGGCCCGTGCCCGTCGGCCGCATCAAGGGCCGCGCCTGGGTGGCGCTCCTCTCATGGGGGCCGTCCGGCCCGCGGTGGAGCCGCCTCTTCCACGCCGTGACGCACTGACTCGCCTTCGCCGTTTCTCGGGCTCGGCAAGCGCTTCACAGGCGAGTCAGTGGGATTTCCGGGCTTGCTGCGCTTCGCTGCGCAAGCCCTCAACCTGGGGGGAGCGAGGGCTCCCCCCACCACCCGGAATCCCGGCGCGGGGTGACGTAGACTGGGTGGCCGTCTCACCTGCCCGGAGCCGCCGATGCGCCTCTTCCAGTTCTCCTACAGCCCATTCGCGGCGAAGGTCCGCAAGTGCCTCGAGCTGAAGGGCCTCGCGTACGACCTCGTCGAGGTGCCCTACCTCGATCGCCGCGAGCTCGTCGGCCTCACCGGCGGCTACGCGCACATCCCGGTCCTCGAGGACGGCGGGCGCGTCGTGACGGAGAGCGCGCGCATCACGGCCTACCTCGACGAGCGCTACGCCCCCTCGCTGCGGGCCGATCCCGTCGCGGCGCTCGTCGAGGGCTGGGCGGACGGCGTCCTCGAGGACGTGCTCTTCCGCCTTGCGACGCCCGGCGTCGAGGCGCGCTTCGCGGAGCTGCAGGGCGGGCGCGAGGACGCGCGGGCGCTCTTCCGGATCGTGAAGGAGCGCAAGTTCGGGACGGGGTGCGTCGATGCGTGGAAGCGCGACGCCGACGTGCTCTCGGCGCGCGTCGCCGAGCTGCTCGCGCCCGTCGCCGCCGCGGTCGCGGACCGGCCCTTCCTGCTCGGCGCCCGGCCGTCGCTCGCCGACGCAGCGGTGT
>DASWDS010000426.1:0-6718 GCA_036395165.1 Anaeromyxobacteraceae bacterium
TCGAACTCAAGGCCATCCCGCGCGGCGCCGGCACGGGCCTCACCGGCGGCGCGGTGCCGCTCCGCGCCGGCTGCGTGGTCGTGAACACCGAGAAGCTGAACCACATCCTCGGCGTCGCGGCGCGGCCGTTCGCGCTCGCGGACGGCCGCACGGTCACCTCCCGCGTCATGCGGCTCGAGGCGGGCGTCATCACCGAGCGCGCCATGGAGCACGCCGCCGGGGACGGCCTCGTCTTCGCGACCGACCCGACGAGCGCGTGGGCCTGCACCATCGGCGGCAACATCGCCGAGAACGCGGGCGGCAAGACGGCGGTGCTGTGGGGCACCTGCATCGACAACCTGCTCGGCTACGCGATCGCGATGCCGGGCGGCGCGCGGTTCACGGTCCGCCGCACCGACCACCAGCTCCGCAAGATCCTGCCCGGCGACGCCGTCACCTGGGAGGTGCGCGACGCGGAGGGCGGCCTCACCCGGACCATCGCGCTCGCCGGCCACGAGATCCGGCGCAAGGGGCTGTGGAAGGACATCACCAACAAGGCGCTGAAGGGCCTCCCCGGCGTCCAGAAGGAGGGCACGGACGGCGTCATCACCTCCGCCGAGTTCGTGCTCTACCCGGCATACGCATCCTCGCGGACGCTCTGCCTCGAGTTCTTCGGCCCGGACATGGACGAGGCGAGCAACGTCATCCTCCAGCTCGCCCGCGCGTTCCCGAACGAGGGCCGCGAGGTCCTGCAGGCGCTCGAGCACTTCGACGACGAGTACGTGCGCGCCATCGCCTACAAGGTGAAGGCGCCCCGCGCCGACGCCCCCAAGGCCGTCCTCCTCATCGACGTCGTCGGCCACGCGCCCGAGGAGACCGCGCGCGGCGTGGCGCGGATCCGCGACATCCTCTCGCGGCACGGCAACACGTTCCTCTTCGAGGCGAAGGACAAGGCGGAGGCGAAGCGCTTCTGGGCCGACCGCAAGAAGCTCGGCGCGATCGCGGCCCGCACGAACGCCTTCAAGCTGAACGAGGACATCGTGCTCCCGCTCGAGGCGCTGGCGGAGTTCGCGCGCTTCTGCGACGCCATGAACGTGGACGAGGAGCGCGCCAGCCAGCGCGCCTTCGCGGCGCGCGTGCGCTCGCACCTCGAGGCGGCGCGCGAGGAGGACGCCACCTGGCTCCCGGAGAAGATCGCGGTCGCCCTCGCCCGCTGCGACGAGGCCGCGGCGGCGCTCGAGGGCGCGGGCGAGCGGGAGCTGCGCTCGGTGGCGCTCGCGGAGGCGCTCCGCAGGGACCTGCTCGACCTCGTGCGCGGCTACCGGACGCTCGCCGAGGGCATCGACGCCCTCTTCGCCGAGGAGCGGCGCCGCCGCATCGTGCTCGCCACGCACATGCACGCGGGCGACGGCAACGTGCACGTGAACATCCCGGTCCTCTCGAACGACCGCGCCATGATGCGCCGCGCGGAGCACGCGGTGGACCGCGTGATGGCGGAGGTGGCGCGGCTCGGCGGCGTCTGCTCGGGCGAGCACGGTATCGGCGTCACGAAGCTCAAGTACCTGGAGCCGGAGATCGTGGCCGAGCTGGAGGCGTACCGGCGCGAGGTCGACCCGCGCGGGACGATGAACCCGGGGAAGCTGCAGGACCTCGCCGTGCTCGATCGGATCTTCACCCCCTCGTTCAACCTGCTCGAGCTGGAGGCGCGCATCCTCCAGCACGGCAAGCTCGAGGAGCTCGCGGTCAAGATCGCGGGCTGCGTGCGCTGTGGGAAGTGCAAGCCCGACTGCTGCGTGTACCACCCCGCGCGCGGCATGTTCTTCCACCCGCGCAACAAGAACCTGGCCATCGGCGCCCTCATCGAGGCGCTCCTCTACGAGGCGCAGCGCGAGCGGTCGTCGTCGTTCGAGCTCCTCCGCCACCTGGAGGAGGTCGCCGACCACTGCACCATCTGCCACAAGTGCGCGAAGCCGTGCCCGGTGGACATCGACACGGGCGAGGTGTCCGTCCTCGAGCGCGAGATCCTGATGGCGCACGGGTACAAGCACCACGCCGCGCCGACCCGCGCGACGCTGCGCTATCTCGAGTCCACCTCGCCCGCCTTCAACGCGGCCTTCCGCGCCGGCTTTCTGCGGCTCGGGGGACGGCTGCAGCGCGCCCTCTCCGCGGTCGTCGGGCCGTCGCAGGACCGCGACGCGGGCGCGTCATCGTACCCGCTCCAGCTCCTCCGCTCGCTGGTGCCGCCGGTTGACGCCGACACGCTGCGCGACGTCCTGCCGCCCTGCGGGCCCGGCGAGGCGCTCGTCCTCGAGCCCGACGGCGACGCCAGGGCGACCGTCTTCTACTTCCCGGGCTGCGGCTCGGAGCGGCTCCACTCGAGCGTCTCGATGGCCGCCCTGCACGTGCTCGCCGAGACGGGCACGCGGGTGGTGCTGCCGCCGCCCTTCCTCTGCTGCGGCTTCCCCGCCTGGGCGAACGCGCGCACCGAGCAGCACGGCCGGATGGTGCTCCGCGACACGATCCTGTTCAGCCAGATCCGCGAGATGTTCAGCTACGTCGCGTTCGACGCGGTCGTCGTCACCTGCGGCACGTGCCGCGAGGCGCTCGGGGCGATGGAGGCGGGAAAGATCTTCGGGTGCGGCGTGCAGGACGTCGCGCGCTTCGCGCTCGACCGCGGCCTCGCCGTGAAGGCGCCCGGCGGCGCGCGCTACCTCTACCACGCGCCCTGCCACGACTCGCTCGACGGCCAGGCTACGGCGGTGCTCTCGAAGCTCGCCGGGATCGACGCGGAGGCGGTGCCGCACTGCTGCTCGGAGGCCGGGACGCTCGCGCTCTCCCGCCCCGACATCACCGACGCCATGCTGCACCGCAAGACCGCCGCGCTCGAGGAGGCGCTCGCGCGCGGCCAGGGCGACGCGGTGCTCCTCACGAACTGCCCGTCCTGTCTCCAGGGGCTCGGGCGCAACGCGGCCCTGGGCGCCGCGCCGCGCCACGTCGCGGTCGAGCTCGCGCGCGCCCTCTCGGGCGAGCGATGGATGGACGCCTTCCGCGCCCGCGCGGCGCGGGCGCAGGCGGTCCATTTCTAGTCGACCGTCTCCGAGTCGTCGGCCGTGAAGCGCTACGGCTTCGCGCCGGGCACCGGTGTCGCGCCGCCCGCCGAGCCCGCCAGCAGATCGGCCCCCGCCTTCGCGCACTGGCCGTCCTGCTGCCCCATCCCGCCGCTCACGCCGACGGCCCCGACGATCTTGCCGGCGTCGAGGAGCGGGACGCCACCCTCGACCGGGGTCGCGCCCGGGATCCCGAGGACCGCCTGGCGTCCACCGGCGATGGCGTCCTCGAAGGCCTTCGTGGGACGCTTAAACTGCGCCGCCGTGCGCGCCTTCTCCTGCGCCACCCGGACGCTGCCCGTCTGAGTATTGTCCACCCGCTCGAAGTGGACGAGGGTGCCGCTCGTGTCCACCACCGCGACCGCCATCGTCCAGCCGTTCTTCTTCGCCTCGGCGATGGCGGCGGCGGCGACCTTCCGCGCCGTCTCGGCGTTGACGTTCGGACCGTAGGCGTTCGGCATCTGGCCGCTCGCAGCGGCGGGCGCGGCAGCGAGCAGCACGGCGAGACTCCTGGCGCGGATCGAGATCATCGTCCTGCCTCCTGTGGGAAGGGAAGAGCAGGCGTTGCTTGGTGAAAGGGCGCGCCGCGCGCAACACCCCTGGTGATGCGGGCGGCTCGGACGCGCGGAGCGCCGCTGGAGGGCGATCAGGACCGGGCTCGTCGGCGCGTGACGGCGCCGCGCCCCACCGGCCGCTCGTTCACGAGGGGAGTGGGCAGCAGCGGGGCGAGCGGCTCCTCATGGTCGAGCAGCGGCAACGAGCGTTCGCGTTGGGAGGAGGCATGGCGAGGGGACCGGTGAGACGCCGGCCCCGTCCTCCATCGCGCGGCGGCGCCGCTCCGGCTCACCTCCAGCCCGGGAAAGGCCAGATCGGCTTCCCGGTCGCGAGCTCCTTTGGCCACACGGTCACGTGCTTCCCGTCCTGCACCTGCTCGACCAGCATCTGGTGCTTGTTCTGGTTCGCGTACCCCTCGTAGTCGGCGAACTTCACCAGGCCGTCCACCCCGTTCCAGCTCCCCGCGTCGAGCGCCTGGCGGAGCTTCTCGCGGTCGCCGTTCGCCTTCGAGGCCTCCTCGCCCAGGATCATCGTCGAGGCGTAGGCGGTGGCGGCATGGTACGTCGCCCCGGTCCCGAACGCCTTCTGGTAGCGCTCCGCGAACTCCTTCGCGCCCGGCCAGCTCACGGCCGACGTCCACTGCGTCGACGAGAAGATGCCGTTCGAGATGTCCTTCTCCCCCGCGAACTGCGCGGTCGAGAAGCCGGCGCCGGCGCCCAGGAACGCCTGCGGCTTCAGCCCCACCTCGCGCGACTGGCGCATGAGGAGCACGGCGTCCGCGACGTAGGAGACCATGAAGACGAGGTCGGGGTTCGTGCCCTTCACCTTCACGAGCGTCGAGCGGTAGTCGGGCGAGCCCTGGGAGTAGGCCTCCTCGAAGACGACCTTGAGGCCCTTCTTCTCGGCGTAGGCGCGGGCGCTCTTCCCCCCCGATACGCCGAAGTCGGTGTTCTCGTTGAGGATGGCGATCGTCTTCGGCTGGCCGAGCGAGAGCGCCATGTCGATGAGGATGGCGGCGTAGTCGCCCGTCGTCGCCGACACGCGGAAGACCCACTTGTACCCCTGGCGCGTGATCTCCTCCTTCGACGCGACCGGGTTCACGAGCGGGACCTTGTAGCGCTCGGCCGCCTTCGCCACCGCGCTCGTCACGGCCGACGTGTACGCGCCGACCACGCCGGCCACGTTGTCGCGGGTGGCGAGCTTCTCGAGCGCGGAGAGACCGACCTGCGGCTTGCCCGTGTCGTCCTCCCACACGAGCTGCACGTCGATCCCCTTCTTCTTGAGATCCTCCTGCGCGAGCTTGATCCCGTTCGTCAGGCTCTCGCCGATCGGCGCCTGCGGGCCAGTCATCGAGTTGATGACCCCGAGCTTCACCGCGGCGGCGCCTGCCGGGAGCGCCAGCGCCATCGAGACGAGCGCGACACCGAGCCTCATCACCATGCGTGTATCCTCCTGACCGTGAGCCGTGCCGGCGATCTCTACGAGCTTGGGACGGCCCCCGCAAGGCGGCGCGCTCACGGCGCCCCGGGTCCTCCCGGCCCCAGGCGGGTCAGGAGCCGATGCGCTCGGGGTGCGCATAGACGTTGAGGGTCTCTCCACGCACGAACCCGGCGAGCGTCACGTTGGCGTCGAGGGCCAGGTCCACCGCGAGCGACGTCGGCGCCGAGACGCTCGCGAGGATGGGGATGCCCGCGCGCGTCGCCTTCTGGACCATCTCGAAGCTGGCGCGG
This sequence comes from Anaeromyxobacteraceae bacterium, assembly GCA_036395165.1. Taxonomy (GTDB): domain Bacteria; phylum Myxococcota; class Myxococcia; order Myxococcales; family Anaeromyxobacteraceae; genus Anaeromyxobacter_A. The sequence continues at coordinate 5,372 of DASWDS010000426.1, forward strand.
CCGCTCACGACGAGGAGCGCGGGGACGCCGTCCCCCCGCGGCGCGCGCGGGCCGACGCGCCCGTCCCGGAGCAGCGCGCCGACGACCTTGTCCACGGCGTTGTGGCGCCCGACGTCCTCGCGGGCGACCAGGCGCGCTCCGCGGGCGTCGTGCGCCGCCGCCGCGTGGGTGCCGCCCGTCCGCGCGAACACGCCCTGCGCCTCGCGCAGGCTCGCCACCGCCGACGCCACGAGCGCAGCCGGGACGCGCGGGCCGTCGGGGACGCGCCCGCACGAGGCCATCAGGTCGTCGACGGTGCGGCGGCCGCACACGCCGCAGGCGGACGTCGTGAGCGTCCCGCGCCGGCTCGCCTCCACGCGCTCGTACTCGAGGGCGATGCCCGGCGCGGACGTCACCTCGATGACGTTGCCGTAGCCCTCCTCCCCCGGGCGGCCGCAGTGCGCGACCGATCCGACGTCGGCCGCCGAGGCGATGATGCCCTCGGCGAAGAGGAACCCGAGGGCGAGCTCGCCGTCGTCGCCGGGCGTCCGCATCGTCACCGCCACGGCGTCGCCCGCGATGCGGATCTCGAGCGGCTCCTCGACCGCGACGCTGTCGTCGCGGGAGGTGGCCGTGCGGGGGTCGTGGACGCGGCGCGTCGCGTGGCGGTGTGGAATGAGGCAGCTCCTTCCAGCTCGCTCCGGGGATGTTAATCACAGATCGCGGCGCGCCGTGCCCTCCGCCGTGAGGACGAAGTCGGCCCCGAACGCCTTCGAGGGCGTCTGGAAACCGGGCGGCACGTCGCCCGCGAGCGCGCGCTCCAGGGCCGCCACGGCGGTGAGCGAGGTCAGCGTGTACGAGTCCGGGGTGTCGAGCCGGGCCGCCGCGCGCCGACCGCCGGCGGCCGCCTCCGCCCACAGCGTCGCGCGGCCACGCGCGCGCTCCTCCGCCGCCGGACCGGGCGCCCCGGCGCGGATGCGGGCAGCGAGGAGGCGCCGGACCGGAGCGCTCCCGAGGAGGGGACCGGCGAGGCGCAAGGCGGGCACGACAATCCGGAGAAGCCGCGGCGCCGTCGCGTACACCTCGATGTCGGGGATGCCCGTCGAGTGCCAGGCGGTCACCAGGTCTCCCAACGGGATGCCGAGCACCTCGAGCGGCCCGTCGCCGAGATCGAGCGTTCGCGCGCGGAGCGGCACGCGGGTGAGGGCCCCGTCCCTACGGACGAGCCCGCCCTCGCCCAGCCCCTCGATCGCGGTGAGGGCCGTGCCACGGGAGAGCCCGCCGGAGGCGCGGAACGCGATCACGAGCCGCGTCGCGCCCGGGAGCCTGGCCGCGACGTGCGCCGCGAGGCAATCCGAGGGCACCACG
>DASWDS010000427.1:0-2162 GCA_036395165.1 Anaeromyxobacteraceae bacterium
TGCGCATCCACGACGCCGACGACCGGGTGGAGCTTCACGCCGAGCGCGCCGTAGAGCGCGTCGGCCTTGTCGACGAGCACCGTCATGCGGATACCCGAGGCGCGCACGAGCTCGCGCACCTCCTCCACGGGCTCCTGATCCGAGACGACGGCGACGAAGTGCACCGACTTGTTCGCGAGCTCCTTCTCGATCCGCGCCAGCCGCTCGAGGACGTCGAGCGAGTGATCCTGGCCGGTGCGCACGAAGACGAAGACGCTCGCGCGCGCCGTGCCGAGCAGGTGGTGGTGCCCGCCGTCGAGGACGGGCATGTCGTCGTCGGGGATGGGCGTGCCCACCGGGATGCTGAAGGCGAGAGCGCGAGCGGGCAGGGTGAGCGCGAGGACGAGGGCGGCGACACGGCGGGGCGCGCGGTCCATGCCGTCACGGTACGTCGTTTCGCGGGAAAGCGCTCCTCCCTGGTCCTTGGGATACACCAGCGGTGTAGCCGGATGTGCGCAGCGGACGCACGGCGAGGGCGCGCGATCGGGCGACGTCTCCTCGCCACGCCGGCGCGGCGGTCGCCTCCGAGGTGATCGCGGTCAGTGTCAGCGGAGGGCGCGCTTCGGTACGCTCGAGGAGCTCACCATGCCCCTGCGCGGACCCCCACCCACTTCGCCGCGAGGCGCGGTCTCAGACCCCGTGGACCGCGTGAGCTTCCCGCGCGTCGCGGAGTACCTGGCGCGCCTTCCCGACGGCGTGCGCTCGTATCCCGAGTGCCGCGCGAAGGGCGCGATCTTCCGCCGGCTCCTCGAGAGCCGGCCCGTGCGCGGCGTCCGCGCCGGCGCGCTCCCCGAGCCCATCCGCGAGATCCTGGGCAGCCCACCGCTCGACGGCGACTGGCTCCCGGAGGCATCCCTCGGGTGCGTGTGCCACGCGATCGCGGACTTCCACGGCATGAGCGACGGCGACTACCTGGCGTGGGTCGGGCCCGTGAACAAGCAGCTGTTCCGGGGCTTCCACGGGTTCGTCATGTCGCTCATCTCGGTCGAGATGGCGGTGCGTCGCGGCGGAGGCTACTGGAAGATGTTCCACCGCGGGACGCAGGTGACCGCGGAGCAGCTCGCGGAGCGCTCCTGGGCGGTGCGGATGGAGTTTCCGCCGAGGCTCTTCGACGGCCTCTTCCTCGCGCAGTACGCGCCGGTGTTCCGCGCCGGCCTCGAGATCGCGAACCCGGACGTCGACGTCCGGTTCGCCGAGGCGGGCGATGGCTTCGGCGTCTTCCACGTGCGCTGGCCGTGACGGCCGGCTAGGCGCCGACGATGCTCCGCAGCCGCTCGACCACGGCACGCGCCTCGGCGTTGTGGCACGACTGACACTCGCTCGGGAGCTCCGAGACGACGTGCCGCTGTGCGGCGAGGGCGGCCTCCGCCTTCGCGACGTCCCGGCGCGCCGCGGCGATGAGCGCCTCGGCGGCGTCGAGCTGGCTCTGGAGCTTCTCGACCATCTCGAGGAGCTGCGCCGCGAGCAGCGCGGCGTCGAGGCCGCCCTTCCCGCACTCGGTCCGCAGCTCGCTGATCTGCCTTTGGGTGAGGCGCATGCGCGCGAGGGTAAGCCTACGGCCGGACTGGTGGTATGCCAGGTATCAACGACACACGCGCCAGGGCCGAGCGGATGGCGGATGACGGGGGAGCGTCACTTCTTCGCCCGCCGCTGCTCCTCCCAGATCGGCTTGTAGTCGTACGTCGCGTAGAACTCGGTGCGGTACGCGCCCCACGCGCCGTTCTCGACCACGAGATTCACCTCGCGCAGCTTCTCCGGGGGGACGCGCAGGGTGACGACCTGGCCGATGCCCATCATCACGTACCAGGAGACGACCTCCACGCCCGCGGGCGGGAAGCGGTCGTGGAACCCGGTCTTGTCGAGCTGGGCGTTCAGCTCGGGGAGCGGCCGCGACTGGTCGTGGCGGAAGAAGACGGTGAGGAGGACCGCGTCCTGCCGCGCGGCGGGCCCCGGCGCGGCGCTGGCCGGGGGGCGCTGCGCGAGGACGCGTCCCGCGAAGAGGGCGATCGTGAGCGCCGTCAGCGCGGCGGCGATCTCGAGGGTGCGGAGAGCGCGGAGGTTGGGCTGGGTCATGCGGCCGAGTTAACGGCGCGACGCGTCCGGCGTCCGTCACGCGCAGGGTG
>DASWDS010000428.1:0-3596 GCA_036395165.1 Anaeromyxobacteraceae bacterium
CTCCTCGCCGGTCGCGCAGGCCGTGCTGCACGCCGCGCCGTGCTCGAGCTCGACCTCGACGTCGCCGAGCTGGCTCATGTCGGTCTTGTACTCACCGTGATTGCGATCCTCGATCTCGACCGACGTCAGGTCGTCGTTGTCGTCGTGCATCTTCACCTTGGCGTTGTTGTCGTCCACCCGGACGGCGACGTGCGCCGGCTGCGACAGCGCGAGGCCGTGAGGCTCGACCTCGACGCGCTCGACGCGGCCCTGGTGCTGAGGCTCGGCCTCGCGGAGCGTCACCTGCGTCGCTGCCGAGAGCGCGTTGGCGGGGATCGTCAGCGTCGCCTGCCCAGCCTTCAGGGTGGCTCCGGCGGCGCCGACGGTGGCGGTGGTGGACGGCCGGGCGGAGCTAGATCCGCCACAGCCGATGAGAGAGATCGAGGCAGCGAAGGCGACGGTGAGGCGGGTCCAATTCCGTGGGTTCATACATCCTCCTACCCGGTTGACTCGGCGCAAGTTGAGCGGCCACAGGTCCGCGTGGGGGTCGCTTGGTCGAGGGACACGCCGCGGCGCACTGTCGGTGCGGCGGGTCGTTTTCTTGACGTGTCAGGGGCCGGTGCTACACCGGTGGCGATATCGCACCGATATCGCCAGGAGCCGGGATGGAGAAGCCTCGCCCTTCGGTCTCGACGCGCACGGCTGAGTTCGACCCGCGCGAGCTTCCCCTCTCCGACCCGGCCGATCTCCAGAAGCCCGTCCCACGTGCCGTGAACCCGGCGTCGAGGCGCATCCGCAATGCGCTCAGGCGCTGGTTCGAGGAGGAGCTGTGATCGCCGAACAGCGCACCGAGAATCTCGTGGATGGCGTGCAGCTCGATGATCTCGTGAAGGAGCTCGACGACATCCTGGACGCGTGGTTCCTGGGCGAGGTCGCGCCCGCGCTGGAGGAGGCGCGCGTCGCCCGCATGGGCAGCGACGGTTAAATCACCCCGCCGAGCTAATTCCCCTGCCGGGTTGCGGCCTTGCCGCGCGCCGCCGTCTCCTCACGGCGGTACTCCTCCTCCTCGTGCTCGAGCTCCTCCTCCACCTCGCTCGGCGCCTCGAAGATGCGGGCAAGCTGGATGTGGCGGGAGAAGAGGAACGCGAGCCCGAACAGGACCTGCTGCCCGAGCTGCACCAGCCAGAGCACGTTCGCGAAGGCGAACGCGCGGTCCCCCGCGCCGGCGACGAAGAGCGAGAGCCCGCCCGCCACCGCGGCCTGGAACGTCCCGACATTGCCCGGGCCGGCGGGGATCATGATGCCGACCACCAGCACGCCCAGGACCGTGAACGCGTCGAGGAGGCCGAGCTCGAAGCCGAAGCTCCGCGCGAAGATCTGGATGCCGAACCCGTTCACGGCCCAGTAGAGGAACGTGAGGGCGAAGAAGAGCGCCACCTTCCGCGGCGACGGGACGAGCCGGAGGCCGTGGATGAACGCGTCCATCATCCCGGCGGCGCGTTCGGCGGCGCGCGGCGAGATGGGGTCGAGCAGCCGGTGCGTGAGCCGCACCGCGCGCGGCCGGTTCTTGTAGGCGAGGACGAGGAAGGCGAGCAGCGCGGCGAAGGCGGCGAACACGACGACGCCGGCCAGCCGGAACGCGTGCAGGCCGCGCGTGCCCTCCGGCACGGCGAGGAGCGTGCAGATGAGCAGCACCGCCGTGAAGAGCCCGTCGGCGACGCGCTCCACCACCACCGACGAGAGCGCGGCCGACACGCGGATGCGCGGCCGCTCCGCCACGAGATAGGGCCGCGCGAACTCGCCCAGCCGGAACGGCAGGATGACGAGCGCCATGATGCCCACCGCCGAGATGGCGTTGAGCTTCGAGAACGGGATCTTCGCCACCGGCTCGAGCAGGATGCCCCAGCGCACGGTGCGGACGAGGTGGATGACCGTCAGGATGCCGAGGTAGGGCCAGAGCCAGCGGTAGTCGGCGTTCAGCATCTCCGACCAGATGCGGTCGAGGTGCTTGCCGCGGAGCGTGAGCCCGAGCGCGGCGCCCGAGATGGCGAGCCCCGCCAACGTCTGAACGAACCGCTTCATGAGAGATCCTCTCCCGCCAGCGCGCGGCGCGGGTTCTCGTCGCATAGCCGCCGGAGCGCCGCGCTGCCGGCGCGCTCCGCCAGCGCCTCGAGGGCGTCCCCGATCCACTCGTCGGCGCCCTCGGCGGCGTGCAGGTCGGTGCCGGCGACGGCGTAGAGCCCCTCGTCGAGGAAGCGCTCCGCGAGCTTGCGCACGTGCCGGCCATGGCGGCCGGTCAGCGCGCCCAGGTTGAGCTGCAGCGCGGCGCCGAGCCGTACCGCCTCGGCGGCGCGACCCCGACGCTGGAACTCGAGGCAGCGCTCGGGGTGCGCGAGGATGGGCCGCGTGAGCCCCTTCTCGCGCAGGCGGGCGAGGAGCTCGGGCAAGTTCGGCACCTCCGCCTGGAACGGCAGCTCGACGAGCGCGTAGCGGCCCACCTCACCGATCCCGCGCATCTCTCCCGATCCGGCGCGGGCGAGGAACTCGTCGTCGAGCACGTTCTCGCCGCCGGCGTGGAGGCCCAGCTCGATGCTCGCGCTCGCGAGGAGCGCCCGCGCCTCGTCGAGCCTCTTCCGCGACAACCGGGGGTCGCCCCCGCCGTACCGCGCCTGGACGTGCGGGCTCGGCGCCGCGTCCGTGAAGCCGACGGCGGCGAGGCACCGGGCAGCGAGGAGCGTCTCCTCGGGCGAGCGGCACCCGTCGTCGAGGTCCCAGAGGAGGTGGCAGTGGAGGTCGACGTAACCCATCGAAAGCGCGCGCTTATACCACGACCGCCGCCGACGGCTACACCACGCGGTACCGGGGCTCCTCGCCTCGCGCGACGCGCGAGATCTCCTCCAGCACCATTCTCGCCATCGCCGCCCGGGTCTCGCGGCTGCCCGAGCCGAGGTGCGGCGTCAGGACCACGTTCGGAAGGGCCCGAAATGCCTCCGGGACGTGCGGCTCGTCGCGAAACACGTCGAGGCCCGCCGCGGCGAGCCGTCCCTCGCGCAGCGCGTCCGCGAGCGCGGCGTCGTCGAGGACGGGCCCGCGCGCGGTGTTCACGAGGATGGCGCCCCGCTTCATCGCGAAGATGCGCTCGCGCGAGAGGAGGTCCTCGGTCGCGGGCGTGAGCGGCACGTGCAGCGACACGAAGTCGCTCCGGGCCAGCAGGTCGTCGAGCGGCACGCGCGTCGCGCCCGGAAAGGCGACCTCGCGTGGGCTCGCGTACAGGATGCGCAGCTCGAACCCGGCTGCCCGCCGCGCGACGGCCTGGCCGATGCGCCCGAACCCCACGAGCCCGAGCGTCTTCCCGGTGAGCTCGGTGCCCAGCATCCACGACGGATCGACGTCGGTCCAGCCGCCGGCGCGCACCACGCGGTCGCCCTCCGCCACGCGCCGCGCGGCGGCGAGCAGGAGCGCCATCGCCATGTCGGCGGTCGCGTCCGTGACGACGCCCGGCGTGTTCGTGACGAGGATGCCGCGCGCGCGGCACGCGTCGAGGTCGATGTGGTTCACGCCGACGCCGTACGAGGCGACGTGGCGCAGCCGCGGGAGCGCGCCCACCAGCTCCGCGT
>DASWDS010000429.1:0-24973 GCA_036395165.1 Anaeromyxobacteraceae bacterium
CCCTCGACCCCGACCCCGATCCCGACCCCGACAGCCCTCTACCGCCCCCGCCTTCTCCCCCGCCCCGCCGGCGTCCTCGCGTGCACCTTCGGCGCCTGCGGCTGCGGCATCACGACCCCCGCCTCGCCCGGCCGCGGCAGGTCGCCGGCGAGCACCGACTGGCGCTGCGGCGCGCTCGATTCCTCCGCGCCGGCCTGCGCGGCCGGCTTCACGCCCTGCGCCGCTGCGCTCGCCGGCACGAGCGCGACCTGCACCTTCGTCGCGCCCTCCGGCACGTCGCGGGCGAGGAGGTACGCGGCGCCGCGATCGTCAGGGGTGATGGCCGCCAGCACCCTCTCGTGGCCCTCGGCGTCGGTCACGACGAGCCGGTATCCCTGTCCCTCGGGCGGCGGCGAGAGGTTGAATGCGTAGACGTTGAGTGCGTGCTGCTCCGGGTGGAGGAGGGCGACGCCGCTCGCCCCGCTGTCCTTCGCCACCGCGGTGAGCACGCCGCCGCCCTGCCCCGGCGACGCCAGCACCGCCACCTCGGCGCGCGCGTCGCGGAGCTGCTTGTCGCGCTCCTCGACCACCTTGTTCGCCTCGTCCACCTGCTGGTTCGCCATCCTGACCTGCGTCGAGAGCCCCGACATCCGCGAGATGGCGACGACGGCAAAGCCGACGAGGATCGCGAGGACCACCACGATCGGAAAGACGATGAGGGCGGTCCGCTTCTCGGCGCTCGCCCCCGAAAGCACGTTCTCGAACTGCAGCTCGCGCTCTGCCATGCCTGAAAGCTATGGAGCGGGCGCGGACCCGACATCCGGGCGGCGCGCGCCGCGTCAGAGTCGCCCGTGGCGTTTTCCGTGGTCCCGAGCGTCCGTGAGGCGACTCTGACGGATTTCCGGGCGCGACGCTTCGCGTCGCCGCCCTCAAAACTGGGGGGAGCGGGGCGCCGCTCCCCCCAGACCCCCCAGCACGAACCGCTCCCAGGACGCGTCAGAGCACGGGATTAGGCTGGTCGCATGGTCTGGCTCCTCCTCGGCCTCGCGCTCGGGGCAGCGGGCGCCTGGCTCGCGCGCGGGCGCGAGCTCCGCGCAGCGCTCGATGCCGCTGACGCCCGCCGGACGGGCGAGCAGGCGGTCCTGGAGCGGTCGTTCCGCGAGCTCGCGCGCGTCGCGCTCGACGAGCAGCGCGCCCGCGCAGAGGGCGACCTCGACCGCCACGAATCGGCCGTGTCCGAGGTGGTCGCGCCCGTGCGCGACTCACTGGCGCGGCTCGACGGCCGCCTGGCCGAGCTGGAGCGAGCCCGTATCGGCGCGTACGCCGAGCTGCGCGAACAGGTGCGCGCGCTCGCGGCGGGTCAGGGCGAGCTGCGCGGCGAGGCGGCGAATCTCGTGAAGGCGCTGCGCACGCCGGCCGTGCGCGGACGCTGGGGCGAGCTCACGCTGCGCCGCGTCGTGGAGCTCGCCGGGATGCAGGCTCGCTGTGACTTCGTCGAGCAGGTCACGATCGAGGGCGGCGAGGGCCGCCTCCGGCCCGACCTCGTCGTGAAGCTCCCGGGCGGCAAGCAGGTCGTGGTGGACGCGAAGGCCCCGCTCGCGGCCTACCTCGACGCGTTGGAGGCGCCCACCGACGAGGCGCGGCGGGCGCGGCTCGCCGACCACGCGCGGCGCATCCGGGAGCACGTCGCGGCGCTCTCGCGCAAGGCGTACTGGGACGGTCTCCAGCCCGCGCCCGAATTCGTCGTCCTCTTCCTGCCTGGCGAGAGCTTCTTCTCGGCGGCGCTGGAGCAGGACCCCGGGCTCATCGAGGCCGGAATCGCGAGGAACGTCATCCTCGCCACCCCCACGACGCTCATCGCGCTCCTGCGCGCCGTCGCCTACGGCTGGCGCCAGGAGGCGGTCGCCGAGAACGCGCGCGCGGTGAGCGAGCTCGGCCGCGAGCTGCACGATCGCCTGGGGACGCTCTCCGGGCACGTCTCGAAGCTCGGGCGGCAGCTCGCCGGCGCGGTCGAGGCTTACAATCGCGCCGTGGGCGCGCTCGAGTCGCGCGTCCTCGTCTCGGCCCGCCGCTTCCGCGAGCTCGGCGCGACGCGCGTTGGGATCGAGCTCCCCGTCGTCGAGCCGGTCGAAGAGATGCCGCGGCTCCTCGAGGAGCTCGCGTCCGCCGGCGCCATGGCCGTGCCCGAGCCGGACGAGCCGCCCTTGGCGGAGCAGGCGAGGACCGTCCCCAGGCCATGATCCGGGTCTACCGGCGATGTCCAACCCCGCGAAACATTTGCGCTCCCGTCCGATGGCTCTGCGATTCCTGCGTAGCGGCAGGGCATCGCAGGATCGGCTGATTGCTCCAGATCCGAACGGTTTTCCCGCCGTGATCACGGGGGGCATGGCCTTTGCTCAACGGGTCGCATCCGGAGGTCATCGTGAGAGACAAGTCGTCCGAAGGAGCCGCGGCCAGCGGGCCCCAGACGATGGTGAAGCGCCTCTCGGCCATGAGCGAGCAGGCGAAGGTGGGGGTGCTCGTCGCGGGGGCCCTCGTCACCGGGGGGATCCTCCAGCTCTTCGTCGAGCCCGGCCCGAAGGCGCTCGTCGCAGCCGGCGCCATCGCGGGCGGCGCCATCTTCGTGCTCTCGCAGATGCTGCCCGGGCGGTGGCGCGAGACGATGGCGGGCTTCCGCTTCACCTCGGTGCTCCTCATCGCGCTCGGCCTCGCGGCGGCGCTCGGCACCATGGTCCTCCAGGGCCGACCGCTGCCCGAGTACTCGGCGAAGTACGGCGCGCTCGGAGACCTCATCGTCGCGGCGCGCCTCGACGACATCTTCCACAGCCTCTGGTTCGGCTGCCTCGTCGCGCTCTTCTTCGCGGCCGTGCTGAACTCGGCGCTGCTGCGGTGGCCGGTCAAGGCGAGGACGGCGGGCTTCTTCGTCTGCCACCTCGGGCTCATGACGTCGCTCGCCGGCGCCGCGCTCTCGTCCTATTTCGCGGTGCGCGGACGCGTGGAGCTCTACGCGGACGGCACCACCGTCAACCAGGTGTTCGTGACGAAGCAGGGGCAGGTGCAGGTGAGCGGCTACGACGCGCGCGGGAGCGCCCTCCCGGCGGCGGCGCCGCTCGGCTTCGACCTCCGCCTCGACCAGTTCGATCTCGTCCGCTACGCGACCGAGTACCGCGTCGGCTACTACGAGCCGAAGGTCCTCGAGGACGGGCGCGCCGAGTGGCGCCTCAGGGCGAGCTTCGACCCCGAGCCGGGCGTGAAGCACCTCCTCCCGGGCGGGAGCTCGTACACGCTCTCGAAGCTGTGGACCGACTACCGGGCCGGCGACGAGGCCAAGAACGTGGCCACCGGCAAGGACGCCGCGAAGCAGCCGATGGCGAACCCGGCGGCCGTCCTCCAGGTGAAGGTGGACGGCGACGTCACCACCTCCGCGCCGCTCCTCGCGAGCGGCGAGCGCAACATGGTCCCGGTGCCGCCGGACGCGAAGAACCCACGCGGCTTCCTCGCCTTCGAGCGCCGCGAGGAGGAGGCGAAGTCGTACCAGAGCCACGTCACCGCCCTCGCGGGCAGCGTGCAGCAGAAGGCGCTCGTGGCGGTGAACGATCCGTTCACCTTCGACGGCTGGACCTTCTACCAGGTGAACTACGACCCCAAGAACCCGAAGTACTCGGGGCTCGAGGCCGTCCACGATCCCGGCGTCCGGTATGTCTTCGCCGGCTTCGCGCTCATCATCGTGGGCGTGTTCTACATGTTCTACGTCGAGACGCGCCTGAAGCGCCGCCGCGCCGGCGCGACGGCCGACGTCAAGGCAGCGGCCTAGGAGGCGCCATGTTCTACATCCTCGCCGAGCACCCCTGGTTCGTCGCCGCGAGCGCCACGTACGCGGCGGCGCTCGCGCTCTACGCCGCCGCCTGGAAGTCGACCAGGGAGGTGGTGGGGCGCGTCGCCACCGCCCTCATGTGCGCCGCCATCGCGGTGAACGCGGCGCTCATCGTGGGCCGCTGGATCCAGGCCGATCGGCCGCCGTTCAAGTCGCTCTTCGAGTCGCTCGTCTTCCTGTCGTTCACGATGGGCGCCGTGTACCTCGTGATGGAGCGGCTGTACCGGACGCGCGTCTTCGGCGTCCTCGCGGCGATCGGCTCCTTCGGCGCGCTCGCCTACGCGGTCACGAAGTGGGACGCCGAGATCGTGAAGCTCCCGCCTGCGCTGCAGTCGGGCTGGTTCGTCCCGCACGTCGTCGTCTACTTCGTCGGGTACGGCGCAGCCTTCTTCGCGACGGCGGTGGCGGTCGTGCAGCTCGCGTCCGGGCGCTGGCGGTGGGTGAGGGACCTCGTCTCGCTCAAGGCGGGCTCGGTCCTCTCGGGACAGGCGCTCGATCTCGAGAAGATCACCTACGATGCCATCAAGTTCAGCTTCACGCTCCTCACCATCGGCCTCCTGTTCGGCTCGGTGTGGGCGAAGAGCGCCTGGGGCGACTACTGGGTGTGGGACCCCAAGGAGAACTGGTCGCTCGTGACCTGGCTCATCTACGGCGCCTACCTGCACCTCAGGCGCGTGAAGGGCTGGAAGGGCGACAAGGCGGCGTGGCTCGCCATCGCCGGGTTCGCCGTCGTCATGTTCACGTACCTCGGCATGGAGATGCTCCCGACGGCGCAGCAGAGCGCGCACGTGTACTCCGGGCAGTAGACGGGCTGGCCCCCTCCCCCGCTTGCGGGGGAGGGTCCGGAGAGGGGGACGATCCGACGAGCGCCGACCCTCTCCCCGTCCCTCTCCCTTCCAGGGAGAGGGGGTCGAGACCTCGCGTGACTCGACCCCGGCTCAGCCCTGCGCCACCTTGAGCGGCACGACGTTCGAGGTCGCCCGCGGCCGGCGCGCCAGGTGTCCGCTCCGGTACTCCTTGAGGCGGTACTGGATCTTCCTGACGCTGATGCCGAGGATCTCCGCCGCGCGCGCGCTCGAGCCGCCGACCTCCTCCAGGGTGCGGAGGATGGCCTCGCGCTCGATCTCGAAGAGGGTCGCTCCCGGGATGAGCGCGCTCGCGGCGCGCTCCTCCGGTCGCGCGCCTCGGAGCACGGGCGAGAGGTGCTCGGCGCCGATCTCGCTGCCGGCGCAGAGCGCGACCGCGCGGTCCACCACCCCCTGCAGCTCGCGCACGTTGCCGGGCCAGTCGTAGGCGAAGAGCGCCGACAGCGCACCCGGCGACACGCTGCGCACGTGCTTTCCCTGCGCCTCCGAGGAGCGGACGAGGAAGTGCTCCACGAGCGCCGGGATGTCGCCCTTGCGCGCGCGGAGCGGCGGGAGCGTGACCGAGACGACGTTGAGCCGGTAATACAGGTCGTCGCGGAAATGGCCGAGCCGCACCTCTTCCGCGAGATCGCTCGTCGAGCTGGCGACGACGCGCACGTCGGCGCGCAGCGTCTCGCGCCCGCCGACGCGCTCGAACTCGCCCTGCTGCAGGATGCGAAGGAGCTTGATCTGGAGGAGCGGCGGCAGCCGCGACACCTCGTGCAGGAAGAGGGTCCCGCCGTCCGCCGCCTCCAGGCGGCCCTCCCGGCGGTGGGTCGCATCGGCGAACGCCGCCTTCTCGTGCCCGAAGAGCTCGCTGTCGAGGAGCGTCTCGGAGACGGCCGCGCAGCTGACGCGGACGAAGGGGCGGTCGCGCCGCGGCGACGCCTCGTGGATGGCCTGCGCCACGAGCTCGCGGCCCGTTCCCGTCTCGCCGAGCACGAGCATGGTCGCCTTGGTGGGCGCCGCGCGGCGGACGACCTCCTCGACGAGCTCGAGCTCGGGGGTGCCGCCGACGATGAGCTGCCGCCGGCGCGCCTCCTCCCGCAGGGCCGCCCTGTCGCGGCGCAGGGTGCGCCGCTCGAGCGACTTCTCGATCGCGACGGCGGCGTGGGCCGGCGCTGCCGGCGCGACGAGGTAGCTGTCGGCGCCCACCCGCATCGCGGCCACCGCGGCGTCGAGGCGCTCTGAGGTCGCGACGGCGATCACCGCCGCGTCCGACCCGCGCTCGCGGAGCATCGGCAGGAACGCCGCGCCGTCCTCGGGGCTCTCCACCCGGAGCAGCACCACGTCGCGTGCAGAGGCGGCGACGCAGCGGAGCGCCTCGCCGGGCTCCGACGCATGGGCTGCGTCGAAGCCGAGGTCCCGGAGCGCTGCGGCGAGCTGCGCGCTGGCGTGACCGGCGTCGACGACGAGGATGCGTGGCCGGCCCATGGCGGAGACAGGGAGAGCAAGAACGATACCGGGAGGGCCGGCCGAGCGATCGCAGGGTTTGCGCATACTCCCGACCCATCGATGGGCTCACTGCGGCGCGGCGGCCCGCAAATCTTGCGTGAAAGCGGTGCGCCGATCGCGCAGGGTCCGCGCGGGTCCCGGGGTACGCTGCCCCGATTCCGTCACGGCGTTGCGCCTCCTTCGCCGCTAGGGAGGCGTCATGGCGCGCTATCTCGGCGGCCGGCTCGAGACCGTCCGCGACGACATCACGCGGCTGTCGGTGGACGCCATCGTCAACGCCGCGAACCCCTCGCTGCTCGGTGGCGGCGGCGTGGACGGCGCCATCCATCGGGCCGCCGGGCCCGGGTTGCTCGATGAGTGCCGCGGCCTCGGCGGAGCGCAGCCCGGCGAGGCGAAGATCACGCGGGGCCACCGACTCCCGGCGCGGCACGTGATCCACACGGTGGGGCCGGTGTGGCACGGCGGCGGCCATGGCGAGGGGGACGTCCTCGCCCGCTGCTACCGCGCGTGCCTGCGCCTCGCCTCGGAGCGCGAGCTGAGGACCATCGCCTTCCCCGCCATCTCGACGGGCGCCTACGGCTTCCCCCTCGACCGCGCCACGCGCATCGCGATGGAAGAGGCGCGCCGGGGGCTCTCCGCGCACCCGGCCCTGGAGCGGATCGTCTTCTGCTGCTTCTCCGACGCGGACCTCCGCGTCTACGACGCGACCGCGCTCGAGATGTTCGGGCCGGCGGAGCGCTGAGCCACCCGCGAGGCGCTACGTTCGCGCCTGCCTCCGCACCGCCCACGCGGCCACGCTCGGGATCGGAGGGAGGGTCAGCGCCCCGGCGCTGGCGAAGGGATGCCGACGTCGTGCCCGGGCTCGCCGGCCGGCGGCATGTCGACCCGCGACGCGGGCTCCGGCGGGCCGCGCGGCGAGAAGATGTCGGGCCCGGGTGGCTCCATCTGCAGCGTCGCGCCCCGCCCCGGGTTCGTGAGCTCGAACCGCGTGGCGTTGTCGAGCACGACGATGCCGATGAGCAGCACCACGAAGACGACCGACGTGGCGAAGACGATGCGGTTCGCGCCGCCGTGGTCCCACAGGTGCATGAAGAAGAGGACCACCAGCACCGACTTGGCGGAGGCGATGGCGAGCGCGACGATGAGGTTGAAGGGGGGGTGCAGGTGCACGCGCGAGAGGCCGAAGGTGAGGAGGGTCCCGGCGAGCAGCAGCACCCACACGATCCAGTAGCGCGCGCCGCTGGCAGGCTCCCCGTGCTCGAACCGCGAGTCTCGCGTCGTGATGGCCATGTGGCGTCCGAGATCAGATCAGGTAGAGCAGCGGGTAGAGGAAGATCCAGATGAGGTCGACGAGGTGCCAGTACATGCCCCCCAGCTCGACCGGCGTCGTGTACCCGTGGTCGTAGGTGCCGCGCCAGCACAGGACCATGAGCACGGCGAGCACCACCATCCCGATGACGACGTGCAGGCCGTGGAGGCCGGTGAGCAGGAAGTAGACGGTGAAGAACATCGGCGCGCCGACGCTGGTGAGCTCGGTGGACGAGAAGTGGCGCCCGGGCAGGAGGCCCTCGTGGAAGTCGGTCGTCCACTCCCAGGCCTTGATGCCGAGGAAGGCGAGCGCGAAGCCGAGCGTGACGAGGAGCAGCACCGCCGCGAGGCGGCCCCGGCGCTGCTCCACGAAGTGGTGCGCGAGCGCGACCGTGAGCGAGGAGGTGATGAGGACGACGGTGTTGATCGTCCCTGCCGCGACGCTGAGGTGCTCGCTCGCCTCGGCGAAGGTCTCCGGGTAGAGGAACCGGTACACCGCGTACCCGGTGAAGAGGCCGCCGAAGAGCAGCAGCTCCGTCACGAGGAAGAGCCACATCCCGAGGCGCGCCGCGTGCTCCTGCTGGTGCAGGTTCGGGAAATGGTGCGCGACGTACGCCTCAGGTTGCATGCTTCACCTCGACGCCCGGCGGAAGCTCGGTGTAGTCGTGCGGGCCGTGGGTGTAGACGGGGTCGTGCAGGAAGTTCTCGGTCGGCGGCGGCGAGAGCGTGTCCCACTCGAAGCCGCGCGAGCCCCACGGGTTCGGCCCGGCGATCTTCCCGTGGCGGAGCGAGACCATCAGGTAGACGAAGATGATGAGGAAGCCGAAGGCGAGCAGGGACGCGCCCGCGGTGGACGCCACGTTGAGCGGCCAGAAGCGGTCCGGGTACGAGTAGTAGCGCCGCGGCATGCCGTAGTTCCCGAGCAGGAACTGGGGGATGAAGGTGGCGTTGAATCCGAGGATGATGAGGACGGCGGAGACGAGCCCCCAGCCCTCCGAGTACATCCGCCCGAACATCTTCGGCCACCAGTAGTGGAGCGCGGCCAGCCAGGCCATGATCACGCCGCCCACCATGATGAAGTGGAAGTGCGCGACGACGAAGTAGGTGTCCTGCCAGTGGACGTCGAGCGACACGGTCGCGAGCGCGATCCCGGTCATCCCGCCGAAGACGAGGAAGAAGAGGAACCCGCAGAAGTAGGCGAACCACGTCGTGAACTGCACCGCGCCCTTGTAGAGCGTCGCCGTCCAGTTGAAGACCTTGATGGCCGTGAAGATGCCGACGAACATCGAGAGGATGCCGAAGATGCCGGCGTCGAGCGTCGATTGACCCGACGTGAAGAGGTGATGGCCCCAGGTGAAGAAGCCGACGAAGGCGATGCCGAGCGACGAGAAGGCGACCGCCCGGTAGCCGAAGATGTTCTTGCGGGCGGCGGACTGGATGACCTCCGAGATCACCGCCATCGCCGGCAGCACCATGATGTAGACCGCGGGGTGCGAGTAGAACCAGAACATGTGCTGGAACAGGATCGGGTCGCCGCCGCGCGCCGGATCGAAGATGCCCCAGCCGAAGGCGTGCTCGAAGGCGGTGAGGAGGAGCGTGACGGCGAGCACCGGCGTCGCGAGGATCTGGATGACGGAGGTCGCGTAGATCGACCACACGAAGAGCGGCATGCGCATCCACGCCATCCCCGGCGCCCGCAGCGTGTGCGTGGTGACGATGAAGTTGAGGCCGGTCAGGATCGACGAGAACCCCAGCACGAACGCGCCGAGCAGGATGGGCACCACCTTGGTGACCGTCGTGGTGCTGTACGGCGTGTAGAACGTCCAGCCGGTGTCGGCGCCGCCGTGGATCATCCCGTAGAGCGCGATGGCCGCGCCGAGGCCGTACAGGTACACGGAGAGCAGGTTCAGCCTCGGGAAGGCGACGTCGCGCGCGCCGAGCATGAGCGGCAGGAAGAAGTTGCCGAAGATGCCCGGCAGGGCGGGAATCATGAAGAGGAAGATCATGACCACGCCGTGCAGCGTGAACATGCGGTTGTACGTCATCGCGCTCATGATGGTCGGACCGGGCGTGAGGAGCTCGATCCGGACGAGCATGGCGAAGAAGCCGCCGAGCGCGAACGAGATGCTCGTCAGCACGAGGTACATGATCGCGATGCGCTTGTGGTCCCTCGTGAAGAGCCACGAAGCGATCCCCGCCTCGGCGTTGAGGTAGTTGCGCGGGTTGTACGCCGGGAGGTCAGCGGGCGCTGGTGGGGTCGTAGCCAGGGACGGGTACATAGACGGGGCCCTTCGACGGCTCGGGGCGCACGGCGTCGGTGCGCAGGGACTTGATGAACTCCACGATGGCGGCGATCTCCGGGCCGGGGATACGGCCCTGGAACGTCGGCATGACGTTCTGGTAGCCCGCCACGATCTTCGCCGACGGATCCATCATCGACTCCGTCAGGTACGACTCGTCCGCGACCACGGTCTTCCCGTCCTGCAGCCTCTCGGACCTCCGGTAGAGGTCGAGCCAGGTCGGGCCGATGTGGCGCGTGCCGTCCACGGTGTGGCACTTGAAGCAGCCGTACTCGCCGGCGAGGCGGCGCCCCTGCTCCGGGAGGCTCGTGCGCGGGTCGACGCGGTCCTCCGGTGAGTCCTGCGTCGCCGCCACCGTCGAGCGCCGCGACTCGGCGACCCAGGCGTCGAACTCGGCGGGCTCCATGGCGATGATCTCGCCGAGCATCGCGGAGTGCCCGAGGCCACAGTACTCGGCGCAGAAGACCTGGTGCCGGCCGGGGGCGCTGGCGGTGAACCACGTCTGCGTGTAGCGCCCCGGCACCGCGTCCTGCTTGATGCGGAAGTCCGGCACGAAGAACGAGTGGATGACGTCGCGCGAGGTGATGAGGAGCCGCACGGGGCGCCCCGCCGGCACGCGCAGCACGTCCACGCCGTTCGGCCCGCCGGGGTAGGCGAACTTCCACATCCACTTCTTCCCCTGGACGTAGACGTCCATCGCGTCCTTGGGGGGCGTCTGCAGCTTCACGAAGAGCGGGAAGCCGATGGCGAACCAGAGCAGGAAGAACGCGAGCGGCACCCCGATGAAGAGGACCTCGTGGATGGCGCGAGGCTCGACGTGCGGGGTGGTCTGCGTCTCGGAGCGGCGCCTGTACTTGATGAAGAACGCGATCGCGACGAGGCCCACGCCGGCCGCGCTGAACATCGTGACGGTGATGACGAAGAAGTGGAGCTTGTCCACGCTCGTCGCATACGCGGAACCCTGCTCCGGCAGGAACAGGAGCCTTCGCATGAGCTCGTTCACCGCAGACCCTCCCGGCGCGGCCGGCGAGGCGCCGGCGCGCTCCCCGCGTCCCCGGCGCGGCGCCTCCCCTTCAGCTCGCGCCTCCAGAAGACGCCCAGCATGAGCCCGAGCGCCCCGAGGACGCCCAGCATCGAGATGCGCACGAAGCCGAGCGCGTAGGGCACGTAGGTGCGGCTGGCGGGGTCGTACCGATAGCAGGTGAGGAGCAGCCGGTCGAAGCTGGTGCCGATGCGGCCGGCGGACGCCTCCACCAGCGCGAGGCGCAGGTCCTTCGACGGGTACTCGATGCCGTAGAGGTAGCGCGAGACGCGGCCGTCCGGCGTGAGGATGAAGATGGCCGCGGCGTGCGCGTACTGCTTCGTCCGCTCGTCGTAGGCGTACCTGAACCCGACCGCCTCCGCGACCGCCCTGATGTCGGGCTCCTGGCCGGTGAGGAAGGTCCAGGCGCGGCGCGCCTCGGGCTTCCCGAACGCCTGGAGGTAGCCGCGCTGCCGCTCGGCGGCGAGCTTCGTCGTGTCGCGAGGGTCGAAGCTCACCGTGACCGCGTCGAAGTCCTTCCCGAGCTCGAGCCCCGTCTCGCGCATCGCGCGCGCGACGCCGGTCAAGACGAGCCCGCACAGCATCGGGCAGCTGTAGTAGACGAGCGCGACGACGACGGGGCGCTCGCCGCGGACCAGCTCGCCGAAGCGCACCGGAGCGCCGTCCTGCGTCGTGAAGCGCGCGCCCATGGGCAGCTTCGCCCCGAGCTGCTCCTCGATCTCCACGTTCTGCAGCGCCGCCGGAAGCGACTGCCCCGCGCCCACCGGCGGCACCGGCTTGTGCAGCGCCTGGCCGAGCGGAAGCGCCTGCGCGAGCGCGGGGGCGCCGAGCGCGAGGGCGAGGGCGAGCGCGAGTCGCCTCACGGCCGCGCCCCCTTCTCGACCAGCTCCATGGCGCGGTCGATGGGGATGTGCACGACGCCCTTCGAGCGGTCGACCCAGCCCGTCGACTGGAGCCGGCGGTGCGCATGCTCGCGCCAGGCGACGCCCTGGTTCGCGTGCTCGAACAGGCGCTGCTCGATCATGGCGATCTTGGCCCTGCCGGCCTCCGCAGGCTGCGCCGGCGGGCCGTCGGGGTTCGCCTCGCGCCGCATGGCGCGCATGCCGATGCCGGTGGCGATCGACCCCAGCGTGAAGATGACGAGCGCGACGACGCCGACCCAGACGATCTTCCCCGACGGGATGATGTCCTCCTCGGCCGGCGGGTGGCCGTGGGCGTGCTCCGCCTCGTGCGCGCGCTCGGCGTCCGTCATGACGGGTCGTACCTCAGCGAGTCCTCGAGGTAGGGATCGCCGATGGGCACCGCGGCGCGCCCCCGCATGCGCCACAGCACGAAGGCGAAGGCGGCGGCGCCGATGCCGGCCATGGCGGTGAGATCGGCGAGGTGGGGCGTGAGCCCGTGCGCGTCCTCGTGGCGCAGCGCCGGCATCATGACCCAGTACACGTCCACGTAGTGCACGACGAGGATCCAGACCGCGACGAACCCGAGCGCGCGCGAGCTCCGCTTCAGATCGCGTGACAGGAGCACGAAGAAGGGCACCAGGAAGTGGAAGACCACGAGGAAGACCGAGAGCGGGAGCCACGCGCCGCGGTCGCGCGCGAGGTACCAGGGCACCTCCTCCGGGAGGTTCGCGATCCAGATGAGCAGGTACTGCGAGAACGCGATGTACGCCCAGAAGCAGACGAACGAGAGGAGGTACTTCCCGAGCGAATGGTAATGGTTCGCGTTGAGGAGCCTCCCCGGGAGTCCCTCCGCCTGGGCGCCGTTCATGGCGAGGATGAGCACGGCGAAAGCCGCCAGGAACGACCCCGCGAAATAGTAGACGCCGAAGATGGTGGAGGCGAGGTGCAGGTCGAGCGACATCTGCCAGTCGAACGCCGCGAAGGTCAGCGCGACGGCGACGAACGGGAGGGCCCCGGCGCCGAGGCGCCGCTGCCTCAGCGTGAGGGCCACCCCGCGCTCCTCGTCCTGGCGCACCGACCAGCGATGGAGGAGGTGCGCGACCACGAACCAGAGCGCGAAGTAGAGGACCGTCCTCAGGACGAAGAAGGGGACGTTCAGGTACGGCCGGCGGTGCTCCGCGAGGCGTCGGAGCTCCTCGTCGAGCCCCGCGGGGTTCACCCACGGGAAGATGTGCCCCATCCCGAGCAGCACCGGGACGAAGAGGAGGAGGAAGAGGGGCGCCGAGAGCGGGATGCTCTCGAGGACGCGCCGCAGGACGACGTACCAGGTCGCCTTCCCGGCGTGGAACACCATGTTGATGAGGAGGGTGCCCACGGCGATGCCGGCCCAGTACACGAAGGCGACGTGGTAGGCCTGCAGCACGCGCCGCCCGTCCCCGACGAGCCCGAGGATGAGGGTGAGCCCGAGCCCGGCGGCGGCCACGACGAGCGCGCGCGCCATCGTCCTGCGTCCACCCTCGAACGGCAGCGTCCTCATCGCCCCTCCCTCTCGAGCTTCGCGCGGTCCTCGGGCGCGAGCTGGTCCACGCGCGCGGACTGGCTGAGCTGGAGCGCGCGCAGATAGGCGACGATCGCCCACCGCTCCTCGACCGGCAGCACGCTCGCGTACGACGGCATGACGCCGAAGCCCTCGGACATGACCTGGAAGTACCAGCCGTCCGGCTGCTGCGCGCGCGCGAGCAGCGAGGGCGGCGGGCGGAGCGACATGTTGCGCGCGACGAGGCTCACGCCGTCGCCGAGGTAGCCGTGGCAGGCGGCGCAGATGATCTCGAAGCGCTTGCGGCCCGTCTCGAGGAGCGCCCGGGTGACGGGGATGGGCAGCGCGGCGAGGACCTTCCCGTCGGGGCCGCGCCCGGTCACGAGCGGCGAGGTGAGCGCGTCCTCGCGCGCGACGGTGCCGGGCTGCGGCGGGCGCATCGAGATTCGGTCGGGCCAGAAGTCGCTCTCGCGATACGGCTTCACCTTCTGCTGCGAGATCATGGGGTCGAGCGCCTCGCAGCCGCCGGCGGCGAGGAGCGCGAGGAGCGCCGGGGCGAGGCCAGCCGCGCGCGCGCGCCGCGTCATGGGCGCTCCTCCGGGACGCGCGAGACCTGCATGGCGCCGAGCCGCTCCAGCTCACGCGCCACCGGCTCCTCGTCCTCGTGCTTCACCTCGGCCGCGAGCCAGAGCGCGTCGAGGGACGCGGTGCGGAACCCCTCGACCTCGAAGACCGGGTGGTACGTGCGTGGCAGGCCCGCCAGCACGATGAGGCCGATGACGATGGCGAGCGCAGCGACGAGCACCCCCGTCTCGAAGGTGATGGGGATGTTCGTGGGCGGGCTGTGTGGCCCGCGGTTCGCCACGTTGATGGGGTAGTCGACGGCGTTCATCCACCACTGCATGAGGTACCCGCCCGCGGCGCCCGAGACGCCCGCGATGAGCGCGATGAGCGGCACCACCGACCGCTTCAGCCCGAGCGCCTCGTCGATCCCGTGGAGCGGCACCGGCGAGTGCGCGTCGATCCGGGTGTGGCCGAGCTCGCGGAGCCGGCGCGCCGCGGCGCACAGCGCCGCCTCGTCCTTGAACTCCGCCAGCACCCACGACCCGGCCATGCGCTACCTCCCGTGTGACGGCGCGTGCGCGCCGCTCGCGTGGGCCTGGTGCTCGAGCTCGCGCCGGAGCTCCTTCACCTCGCTCACCGCGACCGACGGGACGAAGCGGAGGAAGAGCAGGAAGAGGAGGCCGAAGAACCCGATCGTGCCGATGAGGATGCTCCAGTCGACGACGGTGGGGCGGTACATCGCCCAGCTCGACGGCAGGAAGTCGCGGTGGAGGCTCGTCACGATGATGACGAAGCGCTCCGTCCACATGCCGACGTTGACCAGGATCGAGATGATCCAGAGGGCGACCATGCTGTCGCGCGCCCGCTTCCACCAGAGGATCTGCGGGACGAGCACGTTGCAGGTGATCATCGTCCAGAACACGGGCGCGTACGGGCCGGTGCGCCGGTTCAGGAACGCATAGGCCTCGTAGGGATTGCCCATGTACCAGGCGATGAAGTTCTCGCACAGGTAGCCGTAGCTCACCATGAGCCCGGTCGCGAGCATCACCTTGGCCATGTTCTCGAGGTGGCGCTGCGTGATGACGTGCTCGAACCCGAAGGCCTTGCGAGCGGGGATCATGAGCGTCAGCACCATCGCGAAGCCCGAGAAGATGGCGCCCGCCACGAAGTAGGGGGGGAAGATGGTGGTGTGCCACCCGGGCACCTGCGACACGGCGAAGTCGAACGAGACGATGGTGTGCACCGAGAGCACGAGCGGCGTCGCGAGCCCGGCGAGCAGCAGGTACGCGATGCGATAGTGCCGCCACGCCCGCGCCGAGCCGCGCCAGCCGAGCGAGAAGATGCCGTA
This sequence comes from Anaeromyxobacteraceae bacterium, assembly GCA_036395165.1. GTDB lineage: Bacteria > Myxococcota > Myxococcia > Myxococcales > Anaeromyxobacteraceae > Anaeromyxobacter_A. Next base: position 15,215 of record DASWDS010000429.1, read on the forward strand.
GGTGATGCGGGCCGCCTTGCTCTTGGAGGCGTCGCGGAGCGCGGCGAGGTCGGGGAGCAGGCCGACGTACCAGAAGAGCAGCGAGACGGTGAAGTAGGTCGAGACCGCGAAGACGTCCCACAGGAGCGGGCTCTTGAAGTTCGGCCACACGCCCAGCGTGGACGGGTACGGGAAGAGCCAGAAGAAGAACCAGGGTCGGCCGAGGTGGATGAGCGGGAAGAGCAGCGCCTGGATGACCGCGAAGAGCGTCATCGCCTCGGCGAAGCGGTTGATCGAGGTGCGCCACTTCTGCTGGAAGAGGAGGAGGATGGCGCTGATGAGCGTCCCGGCATGGCCGATGCCGATCCACCACACGAAGTTGATGATGTCGTAGGCCCACGCGACGGGGATGTTGTTGCCCCAGGCGCCGATGCCCTTCACGAACGTGTAGCCGATGGCGCTGAAGAGCAGGCCCGTGAGGCCGAGGCAGATCCCGACGAGCGCGAGCCAGCCCCGCCGCGTCTCACCCCACACCGGGCGGAACAGGTCCTCCGTGAGCTGCCGGTCGTTCGGCCGGCCCACCAGGACCGGCGGGCCCTCCAGCACCTCGTCCCGCTCCAGCGCGGCGATCCGTCGTGTCTCGACGCTCATGTGAGCTCGGGGTTGGGGTTTCGGATCCGGGCGAGATAGGCGGTGCGCGGCCGCGTGCCGTTGTCGTGCAGGAGGTCGTAGCGCCGCTCGTCCTGGTGCAGCTTCGAGACCTGCGACCTCGCGTCGTTGAGGTTGCCGAAGACGATCGCGCTCGCCGGGCACGCCTGGGCGCAGGCGGTGGTGAGCTCGCCGTCCTTGATGGCACGGCCCTCGACGCGGGTCTCGATGCGGGCGCGCTCGATGCGCTGCACGCAGTAGGTGCACTTCTCCATCACGCCGCGCGTCCGGACGGTGACGTCCGGGTTCATCGCCATCTTCTCGGTGGGCGACATGTCGCCGCGGTAGTCGAGGAAGTTGAAGCGGCGCACCTTGTAGGGGCAGTTGTTCGAGCAGTAGCGGGTGCCGACGCAGCGGTTGTAGACCATCTCGTTCAGGCCCTCGTCCGAGTGGACGGTGGCGTTCACGGGGCAGACGTACTCGCAGGGCGCCGCTTCGCAGTGCACGCACATCACCGGCTGTGCGATGACCTCCGGGTTCTCGGGCGAGCCCGCGAAGTACCGGTCGACCCGGAGCCAGTGCATCTCGCGGCTCCGCAGCACCTGCTCCTTGCCCACGACCGGGATGTTGTTCTCGGCCTGGCAGGCGATGGTGCAGGCGCCGCACCCGATGCACTTCGACAGGTCCACCGCCATGCCCCACTTGTACTGCTCGTGCTGGTAGTCGACGGGCTCCTGCAGCGTCGGGGCCGGGCCGCGCAGGTGCTCGAGGCGCTGCGGCTTCCACTCGCTCGCGTCGAAGGCGAGCGCGAGGTCGCGCCCCTCCATCGAGAAGTGCTCCTGGGTGAGCGCGAAGACGTGGCGCGCGCCGGCGAGCGCGGAGAGGGCGAGGCCACCGGCGAACCAGGGCGCGTCCGAGCCGCGCAGCGCGCCCGCGTCGAAGCCGACGCCGCTGCCGACCGGCCCCGCGCGCCGGCGCCCGTACCCGAGCGGCAGCGTCACGACGTCGTCCGCGTGGCCTGCCATCGTGAAGACGGCGCCCTCGACCCTGCGCCCTCCGAGGCGGAGCTCGACGCGCGCGCCGTCCGAGAAGCCGAGCTTCCGGGCGGTCGCGGGTGACACGTACGCCGCGTTGTCCCACGTCATCTTGGTGACGGGATGGGGCAGCTCCTGGAGCCAGGCGTTCTCGGCGAAGCGGCCGTCGAGGAGCTTGTAGTCGGGGACGAAGCTGGCCTCGAGACCCATCGACGCGGCGGAGGCGAGGGAGGCGGCTGCGGGCGCAGGCGCCGCCTTCAGCGCCGACGCGATCGCGCCGGCGTTGGGCTCTACCGCCTCGGGCCGGGCGGCGGTGTTCGGCACGACGCCGCGCGCGAGCCACGACTCCCATTGCCGATCGAAGTCGGCGCCTCCCGCGCGGCCCCGCCAGAAGTCCTGCAGGACGCGGTGGGCGCCCTGGTCGCCGAGGTCCACGAACGCCGCCAGCAGCTCCACCTCCGAGATGCTCTCGAAGAGCGGCTGGATGAGCGGCTGCACGATCGAGACGGTGCCGTCGTGCGCGCGCGCGTCGCCCCACGTCTCGAAGGGGTGCGAAGCCGCCAGCACCCAGCTGCAGCGAGGCGCGGTGTCGTCGTCGCGGTACGTGAGGTAGATGGCGTTCTTCGCCTTCCCGAGGAGCGCCGCGAGGTCGACGTCGGCGGGCGCCGTGTAGATCGGGTTCGAAGCCGTGACGACGACGGTGTCCACCTTGCCCGCCGAGAGCTCGCTCACGAGCTGCGCCAGGGACGCGGGACCGTTCGCGTCGTCGAAGGCGCCGGGGGCGTAGTCGACGGTCTTCCCGGCATTGCCGAGCGCGGCATTGAGGACATGGGCGAGCGCGTGCGCCGCCGCGGGCTGGCGCGCGCCGGCGAGGACGAGGGAGCGCCCTCGCGCGCGGGCGAGGTCGTCCGCGACCGCCGCCGCTTCCTTCGCGAGCCGCGTCTCGCCGCCCACCGGGGCGAGCCCGCCGAGGCCGTGCTTCGCGGTGAGGCGCGCCGCGACGGCGCGGCCGAACCCGAGCACCTCCGAGGGCTTCATCCGCAGCCGGTGGTCGGCCGACGCGCCCGTCACCGAGAGCTGGGCCTCGGCGACGTAGAGCCGGTTCATCTCGGGCCCGGGCTCGCGGTGCTCCGCGAACTCGCGAGCGAGGCGCAGCGCCTCCGGTCCGACGGCGAGGAAGTCGGCGTCGAGCGACAGGATGACCCGCGCGTCGCGCACCCGGTGGCGCGCCGCGAGCGGGCGCCCGAAGGCGAGCCGCGCGCCCTCTCGCGCGGCGTCGTCGGAGAGGCTCTCGTAGGCGTGGAAGCGGGCGTTGGGAAAGCGCGCCTGGATGCGGCGGCGCAGGTCGAGGAGGAGCGGCGAGCCGGTGGCGCCGGTGAGGAAGCGCAGCCGCGCGCCGCCGTCCTGCTCGTGCGCGGCCGCGACCGCGGCCAGCTCCCGGAGGAGGCTGCGGTACGCGAGCGGCGCCTGCCCGCGCCTGAAGCCCTTCGCGCGGCGCGGGTCATAGAGGTCGAGGATCGTGGCGAGCTCGAGGCTCGAGACCGCGCCCCGGCTCGACGGGTGATCCGGATTCCCCTCGACCTTCGTCGGCCGGCCGTCGTAGCTCGTGACGAGGAGCCCCGTCGCATAGCCGCCCACCGACACCGCCGTCGCGTAGTGGACCGCCGTCCCGGGCACGAGCGGCTTCTCCGGCGGGCGGACGTAGGGGAGGATCTTGTGGCGCGGCGGGCGGCACGCGTCGAGCGAGGCGAGCGCCGTCGACGCGCCGAGGAGCTGGAGGAACGTCCGGCGCGAGACGCCGTCGGGAGGCTCGGCGGCGCCCGGCTCGAACTCGGAGGAGGCGACGCGGCCCTCGCCGAGCTCGGCGAGGCTGCGCCAGCGCTCGCGGCCGTCGGCCGAGGCGCGCACGGGTGCGGCGGGCTGGCCGTAGATGGGGAGCCGTGGATGCTTGCCTAGCGATGACATGTCGTGCAGCTCACCCGGCTGTGGACGTCGTGGCGCTTCATGAGCTCCTGGGCGAGCGCGGCGGGGTCGCCTGCGGGCGTCCAGCCCATGGTGGTGACCTGGTCCAGCGGCCGCAGGTTCGGGGCCGGGTTGCGGTGGCAGTCGATGCACCAGCCCATCGTGAGCGGCGCCACCTGCTCGATGGCCGGCATCTGGTCGACGCGCCCGTGACAGGTCTCGCAGCCCACGCCCTTGGTCACGTGGATGGCATGATTGAAGTAGACGAAGTCGGGCAGTCGGTGGACGCGCATCCACGGGATGGGCTGTCCGGTGAAGTAGCTCTCGCGCACCGGCTCGAGGCGGGGGCTCCTGTTCCAGATCTGCGCGTGGCAGTTCATGCAGAGCGCGGTCGAGGGGAGCCCGGCGCTCGGCCCCCGATCGACGCTGGTGTGGCAGTAGCGGCAGTCGATGCCGTCGTCGGCGATGTGATGGCGGTGGTCGAACTGGACGGGCTGGATGAGGGGCTCCTGCTGCCCCGTGCCCGACGGCACCCGCGCCCAGACCATGAGGCCCCCGAGCGTGCCCGCAGCCCCTCCCACGATCAGCAAGAGCACCAGCCTGAATGCGGTGTTGGACCCGGGTCTGAAGAGAGAGCTCATTGACGGTGAGTGTCGGCCCACCCACTCCAGCGGGCTCACACTTGCCCCGCCTGGGCTCGCCGTGGGTAAACTGCCGATTGCCGCACCGCAGCGCAGTTCCCTCTTGGGTCGAGCGCTTGCTTTGCGGTCGCTCGATTTGCCGGGCGGTGAACGTCAGCGTGCGGGCTGCTCGCTTGACGAGGCGCCGGGCTCGCGCCTGGCAGGGGTCATGGTCCGGAAGCTCTCGGTTCCGAGTGCGCGCTCGCCACGCCGGCGCTGGGCCGGAGCTCACCGCCCGCTGCTCAGACTCGCCTTTCGCCGTTTCTCGTGCTCGCAAACGCAGTTCTCGGCGAGTCAGAGCGATTTCCGGTCGAGCTGCGCTTTCGCGTAGCTCGACCTCAGCTGGGGGGAGCGAGCGCAGCTCCCCCCAGAACCCCCCACCGCGGCGGTCGAAAAGGGCGAAACGTGAGTCAGAGAACGGGTGGCAGCAGGTGGGGTCGCAGCAGGTGGTGGTGAAGCCGCTCCGGCATCAGCCTGCGGCGCAGCAGTCCCCGGCTCAGCAGCCGCCTGCTTCACCGCCATCCTGGACCAATCGCGATCCGCCGCTCGCCGCGGCGCGCCCGGCGGTCTCGTGGCGTCGCAGGGTCGCTGCGAGCGCGCCTCGACCGGGCAGGCGCTTTCGAGGCCCGCGGGCGCCATGGTGAAGCTACAGTTGTAGCCGTGCCCATCTTTCGCCTTCCCCGCGAGCCCGTCTTCCCGGAGCCGCGCGAGGCGGAGCCCGACGGGCTCCTCGCCGTCGGCGGCGATCTCTCGCCGGAGCGGCTCCTCCAGGCGTATGGCGCCGGCATCTTCCCCTGGTATTCGGATGACACCCCGATCCTGTGGTGGTCGCCCGACCCGCGGCTCGTCCTCGAGCCTTCATGGCTGCACGTGCCGCGATCGCTCGCGCGCACGATGCGGCGCGGCCGCTACGCGGTGCGCGCCGACACCGCCTTCTCCCAGGTCATCCGCCGCTGCGCCGACCAGCCGCGGCCGGGGCAGGACGGGACGTGGATCACGGACGAGATGGTCTTCGCCTACGAGCGGCTGCACCGGCTCGGCTTCGCGCACTCGTTCGAGGCCTGGGAGGGCGACGCGCTCGCGGGCGGGCTGTACGGCGTCTCGCTGGGCGCCGCCTTCTTCGGCGAGTCGATGTACGCCGACCGGCCCGACGCCTCGAAGGTCGCCTTCGTGCGCGCGGTGGAGTCGCTCGCGGGGTGGGGCGTCGAGCTCGTCGACTGCCAGGTGAGGACGGAGCACCTCGCGCGCTTCGGCGCGCGGGAGATCTCGCGCGACGACTTCCTGACCCGCCTCGAGCGCGCGCTCGAGAAGCCGACCCTGCGCGGCACATGGGACGTCGGCGGGGCCGTGAACCCGCCCGCGCCATGAGGTGGCCTCGTGGCGCGCCCGCCCGTTCGGGTCGGCCGCTCGCCGGTGCGGAGGGGGTCCAGGCAGACAGAATGGGCAGCTCGTCCGCAAATTTCTTAGAATGGAGTGGTATGGCCGAGCGCACCCGGAACCCGGGCGACACGGCTGTCGCGATCCCGAAGCCTCGGACCGCGAAGAAGCTCGCCAAGCCGCCGCTCTTCAAGGTTCTGTTGCACAACGACAACTACACCACCATGGAATTCGTGGTTGAGGTCCTCCAGACGATCTTTCATCACGACCTCGAGCGGGCCACGCGCATCATGCTGCACGTGCACCAGCGCGGCGTCGGGGTGGCCGGCACGTATCCGATGGACGTCGCGGAGACCAAGGCGGAGAAGGTGATGGCTCTTGCGCGGGCGGCGGAGTTCCCCCTCCTCTGCACGGTCGAGCCGGAGTAGGAGCAGATGGTGACGGTCACGAAGGAGCTTCAGCTCACACTGCAGGCGGCGGTGGCCGAAGCGAAGAAGCGCCGCCACGAGTACGTCACGCTGGAGCACCTGCTCCACGCGATGACGAAGGACAAGGTGGCGACCGAGATCCTCCTCGCGTGCGGCGCGGATCTCGAGCTGCTCGCCCGCGAGCTCGAGGACTACCTCGACCGGACCCTCGAGTCGCTGCCCAACCGGACGCAGGACCCGGAGCAGACGGCCGCGTTCCAGCGCGTCCTCCAGCGGGCGGCGTGGCACGTCCAGGGATCGGGCCGCACCGAGCTCAACGCCGGCGACGTCCTCGTCGCCATCACGCGCGAGCGGGGCTCGCACGCCGTCTACCTCCTCGAGCGGCAGGGCGTCCGCCGGCTCGACATCCTCTCCTACATCTCGCACGGCGTCGCCAAGGACGGCGGCGCGGGCGGCGATGAGGACCCGGAGGGCGGCGAAGGAGGCGAGGAGGCGCCGCGCACGGTCCGCGATCCGTTCCGCGCCTTCACCGTGAACCTGGTCGAGCGCGCCGCGAAGGGGCTCATCGACCCGCTCATCGGCCGGCGCCCCGAGATCGAGCGCACCATCCAGGTGCTGTGCCGCCGCCGCAAGAACAACCCGGTGTTCGTCGGCGAGCCCGGGGTCGGCAAGACCGCCATCGTGGAGGGGCTCGCGCTCGCCATCCACGACAAGCGCGTCCCGAAGGTGCTCGCCGACGCGAAGATCTTCTCGCTCGACATGGGCGCGCTGCTCGCCGGCACCAAGTTCCGCGGCGAGTTCGAGCAGCGCCTGAAGGGCGTCATCGCGGGCGTGAAGAAGACGCCGGGCGCCATCCTCTTCATCGACGAGATCCACACCATCGTCGGCGCGGGGGCGACCACCGGCAGCTCGATGGACGCCTCGAACCTCCTCAAGCCCGGCCTCGCCTCGGGCGAGCTGCGCTGCATCGGCTCGACGACGTTCCACGACTACAAGCAGACCTTCGACCGCGATCACGCGCTCGCGCGCCGCTTCCAGAAGATCGAGGTGCACCAGCCGACGGTGGAGGAGACGGTCAAGATCCTCCACGGGCTGAAGAAGGTGTACGAGGAGCACCACGGCGTCACCTTCAGCCACAAGGCGCTGCGAGCCGCGGCGGAGCTGTCGGCGAAGCACATCAACGACCGCCAGCTCCCCGACAAGGCGATCGACGTCCTCGACGAGGCCGGCGCGTTCGACCGCATGCGCGCCGAGGGCAAGCGCCACTTCAAGATCACGGCCCGCGACGTCGAGCGGGTGGTGGCGAAGATCGCGAAGATCCCGGAGCGCACGGTCTCGGCCGACGACGAGCTGGCGCTCGCGAACATCGAGCCCGAGCTGAAGAAGGTCATCTTCGGCCAGGACAAGGCCATCGACGCCATCGCGAGCGCCATCAAGCTCTCGCGCTCGGGCCTCGGCAGCCCCGAGAAGCCCATCGGCAGCTTCCTCTTCTCCGGCCCGACCGGCGTCGGGAAGACCGAGCTCGCGAAGCAGCTCGCGCGCGTGCTGGGCGTCGAGTTCCTGCGCTTCGACATGACGGAGTACCAGGAGAAGCACACCGTCTCGCGCCTCATCGGCGCGCCGCCTGGGTACGTCGGCTTCGACCAGGGCGGGCTCCTCACGGACGCGATCCGGAAGACACCCTACGCCGTGCTGGTGATGGACGAGATCGAGAAGGCGCACCCCGACATCTACAACATCCTGCTCCAGGTGATGGACCACGCGACGCTGACCGACAACAACGGCCGCAAGGCGGACTTCCGCCACATCGTCCTCATCCTGACGACGAACGCCGGCGCGCACGAGCTCAGCTCGCGCAAGCTCGGCTTCGGCGCCGACGAGTCGGCCCCCGGCAACGCGCGGAGCGCCATCGAGAAGACCTTCAGCCCCGAGTTCCGCAACCGCCTCGACGCGTGGGTCTCGTTCGACGCGCTGCCGCCCGAGGTCATCCGCAGGGTGGTCGACAAGCAGGTGAAGGAGCTCGGCGAGCAGCTCGCCGAGAAGAAGATCGCGATCGAGCTGACGGAGCAGGGCCGCGTCTGGCTGGCCGAGCACGGCTTCGACAAGACCATGGGCGCGCGCCCGATGGCGCGCCTCATCCAGAACGAGGTGAAGAAGCCGCTCGCCGAGAAGATCTTGTTCGGCGAGCTGAGGAACGGCGGCAAGGTCCGCATCGCCGTCCGCGGCTCGGAGCTCCACCTCGAGATCGTGCCCGCCCCGGCGCCGGCGCCGGCTCCGGTCCCGGCCTAGGCGGCCGCGGTCCTGGCCTTGGACAGGACCCGCGACGCGAAAGAGATCGCCCGCGTGCGGCGAGGCGCACCCGATGTAAGCTCTTCGCCGATGCGTGCAGACCGCGATCCCGCCCTCGTGCCGCGGGCCGAGGGCGCCGGCAGCTCTTCGCGGGCCGCGCTCGCGGCCCGGCTCCTGCGCGCCCACCAGTGGGTGAAGAACCTCCTGGTCTTCGTCCCCGTCGTGGCCGCGCACCGCCTCGAGCGCGACCTCCTCGCTCGCGCCGGCGTGGCGTTCCTGGCCTTCTGCCTGTGCGCGTCGAGCGCCTACGTCGTGAACGACGTCCTCGACCTGGAGGCGGATCGGGCCACGCCGGCCAAGGCGCGGCGTCCGCTCGCCGCGGGCGAGGTGACGGTGCGCACCGGCCTGCTCTTCTCGGCCGCCGCCCTGATCGCCGGGTGCGGGCTCGCGGCCGTCCTGAGCCCGGCGTTCCTGGCGCTCCTCGGGACCTACTGGGCCGCGACGCTCGCGTACTCGCTCCGGCTGAAGCGCGTCCCCATGCTCGACGTCATCGTGCTCGCGAGCCTCTACACCGTGCGCGTGCTGGGCGGGACCTTCGCGACGGGCGTGCCCACCTCCACCTGGCTCTTCACGTTCGCGATGTTCCTCTTCCTGTCGCTCGCGCTCGTGAAGCGCACGTCCGAGCTCCACCACGTCCGGCTGCGCGCGGCCGCGTCCGCGACCGGACGCGGCTACGGAGCCGCGGACCTGGAGGTGCTGTCGCACCTGGGCAGCGCGAGCGGCTATCTCGCGATCCTCGTGCTCGCGATGTACATCAGCAACCCCGACGTCACGCGGCTCTACTCGCACCACGAGCGCCTCTGGCTGCTCTGCCCGCTGGGCCTCTACTGGGTGGGGCGGTTGTGGCTCCTCGCGAACCGCGGGCTCGTCCACGAGGACCCGGTGGTCTTCGCGCTGCGCGACCGGCCGAGCTACGTCGTCGCCTGCCTCGGGCTCGCCGTCGTGTACGCCGCCGTCTGAACGACCGTCAGGTGGCCAGGCGCTTCTTGCCGGGGCGCGGCGGGACGTAGTCGCAGAACGGCTCTTCCCCGAGCCGGTCGCCGTGCACGGCCTCGGCGCGGGCGCGGCAGCCGCCGCAGACATGGAGGTACTCGCACGAGCCGCAGCGGCCCTTGTACTTCTCGAAGTGGCGCAGCTCCTGGAAGAGGCGCATTCTCCCAGATCTCCTTGAACGGCTTCTCCAGCACGTTGCCGGCGCTGGCCGGCATGTACGAGCAGGCCTGCACGTTGCCAAAGCAGTCGACGAGGCAGATGGTCTGGGCCGCGATGCAGCCCTTGCCGCCGCCGGTCGAGAACGAGAGC
>DASWDS010000430.1:0-1791 GCA_036395165.1 Anaeromyxobacteraceae bacterium
TCCGGCAGCCCGCGGCCCGCGCCGACGGCCATGACGACCGCATCGAGGGCGAGCAGCCCCGCGCACCTGCGTGCCCACGTGGGCGCGCCGGCGAGGAGGCGCGCGGCGGCGAGGCGCGCCGTCACGGCTTCCCCCCCTTGCCGGCGCCGCGCGCCGCGGCGAGCAGATCCGCGACCGGGATCCGGAGGAGCGCGCCGTCCACGATCGCGGCCGGGAGCGGGATCGGATTGCACCCGCCGCGCTGGCCGACGGCGCCGGCGGGGATGGGCGTCTTGCAGTACTTGCAGAAGACGTAGCCCGTGCCGAGCTGCGCGTAGCCCTTCGGCTGGCAGATGTCGCAGAGGTCGAGGGCGATCGCGAGCACGCCGTCCGGCCGCCGCACGGCCATGAAGGTGACGGCGTGACCGCCGCCCGTGTAGATCCACTTCCGCATGCGCTCGCCGCCGGGGGGGCGTGGGCCGGTCTGCAGCGGGACCACGACCCACCCGTGTCCGTCGTCGACCGCGGGCTCCGGGACGGGCTCGTAGAGCTCGTCGTTCCGGGCGTGCGCCGCGCCGACGGCGCCCATCGCGAGCGCGATCGCCGCCGCGAAGGCGACGCCCGCCACCCGTCCGCGCCGGAGGGACGTGGCGCGGGCGAGGCGGCGCTCCGGCAGGCGGACCCCCTCGGCCACGGGCGGCGCCGGGCGCCGCGCGAAGCTCACCCACGCCGCGGCGAGCGGGAGCGCCAGGAGAACGGCCGCGAGCGCGGCGTGTGGCAGCGGGTCGAAGAAGACGAGGATGAGCTGGTACGCCCCGTCGCGAAGGAACGGGTGATCCGGGATCTGCAGGAAGACGAAGCCCATGTGCATCGCGTCGTGCAAGAGGCGCGACACCGCCGCGGTGAGCGAGGCCGCGAGCGGCGTCGCGTCGACGGCGGCCGCAGCCGGCCCGGAGAGCTTCAGCGCGAAGAGCAGCGCCAGCGCCGCGGAGGGCGGCAGCGCGGCCGTCGCGCCGACCCGCCGCAGGGCGGCCGTGAGCGCCGTGCCGAGCGCCGTGGCCGCGAGCGCTCCCATCGCGGCGCCGAGCGAGATCGGGACCACCGCCCGGCGCAGCACGGCGAGCTCGCGCAGCGCCGATCCGAGCGCCGCCCCTTCCGGCGCCGCCCAGAGCAGGCCGAAGGCGAGCAGCGCCAGCTCGGCGGCGGCGCGCCGCACGGGCCGCGCCGGTCGCGCGGGCGCGGCCGTGCCGCCCTCGGATGCGCGCAGGAGCACCGCCAGCGCGGCCAGCGCCAGCGCGTAGAGCTGGCGGAACCGCGCCGCGAGGACGGCCACGTCCGCCGCTGGAACGCCCCGCGCCTCGGCAGCCGCCATGGTGACGGCCGCGAGCGCGAGGCCGAAGCCGAGGCTCACGGTGAGCGGCCAGCGCGCGCGCTCGAGGCCGGCGGCGCGCAGGAGCGGGCCCGCCAGCGCGAACGCGATGGCCGCTTCGCCGGCGACGAGGAAGGTGGCGACGAAGGCTTCGTGCAAGCGCGCCTCAGTCGAACACGAGTACGCCCTTCACCATTCTGCCCTCGCAGGTGAAGAGGTAGGAGCCGCGCGCGGCGGCGGGAAGGAGGAGCTCCGTGCTCCCGGCGTCGGGGAGATCGAGCGCGGCATGGAGGTCCGGGACGAGCAGGCGCCGCGCGCAGGCGCCTCCCTCGTGCACGAGGACGCGCAGCCTGAGCGGCGCGCCGGCGCGCGCGTGGACCACGTTCGGACGGTACTCGCCCCGCTCGGCGATTAGCGCGATCTCCTGCGTGCCGTCGGCGCCG
>DASWDS010000431.1:0-3554 GCA_036395165.1 Anaeromyxobacteraceae bacterium
CTAGTGCTCGTTCTTCTTCTTGTCCTTCTTGTCGTCCTTCTTGTCGCCCTTCGACTTCGCCTGGCCGGGCGGCACGCCGCCCTGTCCGGGCGGAGCGTTGCCGTGTCCGGGAGCGTAGGCGCTCGCCCCGGGCGCTGATGCAGGCGTGATCTGACCCGGCGTCGGCCGCGGCGCGGAGATCGGCGGGGGGCTGTCGGTCTTCTTCGCCTGGCCGGGCGGGGTGCCGCCCTGCCCCGGCGGCAGATTGCCATGGCCCGGGGCATAGGCGCTCGCGCCGGGCGCGGCGGTCGGCGCTGGGGCATCGGTCTTCTTCGCCTGGCCGGGCGGGGTGCCGCCCTGCCCCGGTGGCACATTGCCATGGCCGGGAGCGTAGCCGCTCGCGCCTGGAGCCGGAGCGTAAACAGGGCCCGGCGCCGGCGCGCTCACGCGGGCCGGGGCGGGAGCGGGTGTCGCGCCGGGAGCGGGCGCCGGCGCGAATCGCACGGCGGGAGCGGGTGCAGCGCGGACCGGCGGCGCGGGCACTGCAACGGCGTTCGGACGGTACACCGGCGCAGGCGCGGGCCGCCCCCAGTAGTGGGCCGGAGCCGGGCGCGCCGCGCTGTACGGGCCGCGGTAGTAGTAGCCGCGCCCCGGGGTGAAGACCCAGTACGTGTCGCGCGGCGGGAAGTAATCGTGCACGTGCGGCCCGGCGATGTAGCACCAGCCGCCACCCGGGAGCGGGTGTCCCTCGTAGTAGGTGATGGCGACGGGGGCGCCGCCGCGCCAGAAGTAGTAGCCGTTCTCGAAGGCGAAGTGCTCGGGGTGCTCGGGGTAGAAGTCGTGCTCGTGAGCGCCCTCGGCGTAGCACCAGCCGCCGCCCGGGAGCCTGTGCTCGCCGTAGTAGAAGACGCGCAGCGGCGCCTCCGGCGGCGGCTCGACCGGTGGCGGCGGGATGGGCCGCGCCACCATCTGCACCGTGCAGCCAGCGAGGAGCAGCGCGAAGAGCGGCAATAGCGCCAGCTTTTTCATCTTTTCTACCCCCAAGGATGAGCGAAGGACCCGCAGCACCCTTTTATGACGTTTCGAGGGGAGCGTCCATTCAACGGTGCCCCCGCTCGCCGCTGATCCCCTTGTTTTCGCTTGCTTTCAGTGGACGATGTACTCGACCGGCGTCCCGGCGCGCGTCGCGAGATAGCGCTTCAGCAGGAGGCGGTAGTCGCGCTGCGACCGCAGGCCCGACACGAGCCAGTCGTCGTCGACGACGAGCGCCGGGCCGCGCTCGACGCCGAGCTCGTAGGACTCCTCGAGATCATCGAGGAGGGCGCGCGCGGTGCCGGGCGCCTCGAAGGCCGGGACGAAGCGGGCGAGGTCGAGGCCCGCGCGCGAGGCGACCTCCATGATGACGTCCCTGCGCGAGACGTCGAGCCCCGAGACGAGCGCCGCCTCGCGCAGCGCCTCGCGCAGCCGCGACTCGGCCGCCGTCCCCTGGAACCCCGCCGCCGCGACGGCGATGAGCGGCGGCGCGGAGCTCAGCGGGCCCGTGTCGCTCGACCAGAGATCGGGCGAGAAGGGCGGCGCGTCGGGCTCGCGGGCGGCGCGCTTCAGCTCCCGCGCGCGGTAGCGGCGCTCGGCGGCGGTGGGCGCGCGCGGCTCCCAGCGCCGCGCGAGCGGCGCGTGCTCGAGCGGCAGGAAGCGTCCGTGGAGCTCGTCCGCGGCGATGACGATGCGCCTCTCCGCGATCCAGCACCAGGGATCGAGGACGTCGCCGTGCAGCACGAGGGGGATGGGGGTCGATGCCGCGCGCGGAGCCACGGGCGCATCATCCAACGTACGGAGCCCGTGTAGAAGAGCCGAGCAAGCGAGCCCCGCCGCGAGAGGCACGCGACGGCAGGCGAGCGCTCGCGTCAGATGAGGCGCGCCCTCGACCAGCCGGCGGCGCGCGCGCGGGCGAGCTCGACCGCGTGGTCGATGTAGAGACCCCCGATGTCGAGCCCGGTGACGCTCTCCAGGCCCTCGAAGCCGGGCGAGCTGTTCACCTCCATGATCTTCGGCCCGCCGCGCGACTCGAGCATGTCCACCCCCGCCACCTCGAGCCCGATGACGCGCGCCGCCTTCACCGCCGCCTCCGCGTACTCGCGCGGCAGGTCGATCGCCTGGCCCTCGCCCCCGCGGTGGATGTTGGAGCGGAACTCGCCCTCGCGCGCGGTGCGCCGCATCGCCGCCGCCACCCGGTCCCCGACGACGAGCGCGCGCACGTCCTTCCCTCGCGACTCGGCGATGAGCTCCTGGATCAGGATCTCCTGGCCGAGCGTCCAGAGCGTGTCGAGCATGCCCTCCACCTCGCTCATCGTGTTCGCGATGAGGACGCCCACGCCCTGCGTGCCCTGGAGGAGCTTCATGATGCAGGGGAGGCCGCCGACCTGCTCGACCGCGAGCGGGACCTCGTTGCGGTAGCGGCACATCACGGTGCGCGGGATGTCGATGCCGAAGCGCGAGAGGAGCTGCAGCGCGCGCAGCTTGTCGCGGGCGCGGGCGATGGGGATGGAGTTGTTGAGGATGGGCACGCCCATCATGTCGAACTGGTTCACGACCGAGAGGCCGTAGCCGGTGATGGAGGCGCCGATGCGCGGGATGACGACGCCCACGTCCGTCACCTCCTCGCCCCGGTAGAAGATCCGGGGCGCGTCGCGGGCGAGGACGAGGTTGCACCGCAGCGTGTCGAGCACCTTCGCCTCGTGCCCGCGGGCACGCGCCGCCTCGACGAGGCGCCGGGTCGAGTAGAGCTTGCGGTTCCTCGAGAGGACGACGATGCGGAGCCGCCCCTCGCGATGGCGCGGGCGCTTCGCGACCCTGGGGCGGGCCGCGCCTTTCGTCTCGGGCGTCCTTGGGGGCATGAGCCGCGTGGAGCTTAGGGCCGCCCGAGCCCGCGCGGCAACCTTCGCGGCGGGGGCGCGTCATTCGTTGCCCGCCCCCCGTAGCGCTGCTAGAAACGGGGTTTTCCCCGAGGTCCCATTTGGCCGTGGATTACAAGGACACCGTCCACCTCCCCAAGACCGACTTCCCGATGAAGGCGAACCTGCCGCAGCGGGAGCCCGAGATCCTGAAGGCGTGGGAGGAGGAGCAGGTCTTCGCGAAGCTCGTCGAGCGGAACGCGGCGCGGAAGGGCGCGAAGAAGTTCGTCCTCCACGACGGGCCGCCCTACGCGAACGGCGACATCCACATCGGCCACGCCCTCAACAAGATCCTGAAGGACATCGTGGTGAAGTACCGCGCCATGGCGGGCGAGGTGGCGGACTACGTCCCGGGCTGGGACTGCCACGGGCTCCCCATCGAGCGGAAGGTGGACGGCGAGCTCGGCGCGAAGAAGCGCGAGATGAGCCGCGCCGACGTGATCGTCGCCTGCCGCCGGTACGCGCTGAAGTGGATCGACCGGCAGCGCGAGCAGTTCAAGCGGCTCGGGGTCTTCGGCCGCTGGGAGCAGCCGTACACCACCATGAGCCGCGGCTACGAGGCGACCATCGTGCGCACGCTGGCGCGCGCCGCCGAGAAGGGCTTCCTCTTCCGCGGCAAGAAGC
>DASWDS010000432.1:0-2754 GCA_036395165.1 Anaeromyxobacteraceae bacterium
TCGCTCTCACGACGATCGACGGCGTCGCCGTGGACGGCAGCGGCAGCGCCGTCAAGCTGACGAGCGCGACCCCGGCCTTCACGTGGGTGAAGGATTCGTCCTACTCGAGCGCGGCGAGCTACACGCTCGACGTGTTCGACGCGTTCGGGAACGACATCTTCACCGCGCCGAAGGCGGCGGGGAACTCGATGACGGTCACCTACGCGGGCGCGGCGCTCACGAGCGGCATGTACTACCAGCTCCGGATCCGCGCGCTCGACGGCTCGGGCAACCAGCTCTCGCAGACCGAAGACCTGAAGGGCGTGTTCTACCTGCCGTGACGATCGGCCGAGGAGTGACGCTCCGGCGTCACTCCTCGAGCTTCGGCTGCGGCCCCGGGACGATGTCGGCGATGTCGGGGTCGATGCCGTCGGGCGCCTTGGGCCGATCGCGGGCCGCTTCCTTGCGAGCGTCGCGCTCGGCCTTCTTCTCGCGCTGCTTCTGCTGGCGCGCGAGCTCCTTCTGCCGCTTCAGCGACCCTGGGTTGCGCGGTGCCATGTCGTCGCTCCTCTGTCTGGCGGCGGCGAAGCGCCGGAGAAAAGTTGAGGTTCGAGGGTGACTTTAGTCGAGGTCCCGGCGCCGCGATACTTCCTCGTGCGGCGCCGGGCGCCCGGCCAGGCCCTCGTGCTACGCGCCGGCCCCGCCCTCCCCGGGGGCGGCGGCTGCGGCGCTCGCCTGGGCGCGCGCGCCCTCCGCGGCGATGCGCAAGGGCGGAAAGGCGAGGCTCACCGCGAAGCCCACGAACGCGATGGCACAGATGGCCCAGAACATCCGGGTCATCCCGGCCTGAAGCACGCCCGAGACGCTCAGGACGATCGACGGATCGAGCGCGGCCCGCTCCGGGCCGAGCAGCCGGTCCACCGTGCCGGCGGGGGCGCCGCTCGACGCGAGGGCGCCGGCGAGGACGGCGCCCAGGATGCCCACCGCGAGCGTCCCGCCGATGGTCCGGAAGAACATGATGCTCGCGGTCGCGACGCCGCGCCGGTTCCAGGGCACGCTCGACTGCACCGCGATGATGAGCGGCGTGTTCGCGAGCCCGAGCCCGACCCCGTACACGGCGGTGAGCACGCGCGGGACGAGGAGGCTCGCGCCGGGCCTCAGGAAGAGCGCGATGCCGACCGCGGCGCAGGCGGTGAGGAGCAGGCCGCCGCGGATGAGCAGGCGGTAGCCGGCGCGCGGGAGGAGCCGGCCGCTCAGCGCCGACGCGATGGGCCACCCGATCGCCATCGGCGCGATGGCGCTGCCGGCGCCGGTGGGCGTCGCCCCGAGCACGCTCTGCACGTAGAGCGGGACGTAGGTGACCATCGCGATCATGGCCGCGCCGACGAGCGCGCCCGTCGCGGAGGACACCGCCATGACCCGCTGCCGGAACAGGTCGAGCGGCACGAGCGGCTCCTTCGCGCGGCGCTCCACCCACACGAAGAGGGCGAGCCCGGCGAGCGCCACCGGGATCGCGACCGCGCCCACGGCGCGCGAGCGCGCCGAGAGGAGCGCCGCCAGGACCGTCGCCGAGAGGAGGACCGCGCCCGCGAGGTCGAGCCGGTGCTCGTGGCGCTCGACGCGCTCGTGGTAGGCGACCACGAGCACGGCCCCGCAGCCGAGGCCGAGCGGGATGTTCACGTAGAACACCCAGCGCCAGGACAGGTAGTGGACGATGGCGCCGCCGAGGAGCGGCCCGACGAGGCCCGCGAGGCCCCAGACCGAGCCGAACAATCCCTGCCAGCGCGCCCGCTCCCGGACGTCGAAGAGATCGCCCACGATGGTGAGCGCAATGGGCTGGATGGCGCCCGCCCCGAGCCCCTGCAGCGCGCGGAAGAGGATGAGCATCGTCATCGAGCCCGCATGGCCGCAGGCGAACGATCCCGCGAGGAAGAGCGCCAGCCCCACCAGCATGACGGGCTTCCGCCCGTACAGGTCGGCGAGCTTGCCGTGGATGGGGACGGTCACCGTGGCCGTCAGCATGTAGGCGGCGAAGGCCCAGGCGTAGAGGTGGATCCCGCCGAGGTCGCCGACGGCGGTGGGCATGGCGGTCGAGACGACCGTCATCTCCATCGCGGCGAGGAAGAGCCCGAGCAGCAGCGCGACGACGGTGAGGGGACGGTTCGTGCTCTTCATCGGTGCGGTCGAGTACCGCTCCGCGCACCGCACGTCAACCGCGGGTCAGCCCACGTCCGGCGTCGCCGCCCCTGTGAGGCGCGGGTCGGCCGCCGCGACGTAGGCGCGCGCCTCCTCCATCGTGCCGACGAGGCAGTGGTTGCAGCCCGGCGAGTCGTCGTAGACGAGCACGCAGCGCCCGAGCATGAAGTTTGGCTCGAACTCCTCCCAGCCGACCGGGACGGCGGGGCTCGGATCCGCGCCGAAGCACAGCGTGAGGTGCCCGTCGGGCCGCCTGCATGGGTTGCCGCCGCGCTCCTCCGCCCAGTGGCGCACCTCGAGCACGTCTTCGGTCACGCGCAGCATCGCTACCTCCCAGAAGATCTTCCATGGGCGGCGCGGCGCCGGCGGGCCGCTCCCGGACGGGCCGGTCCCGCGACCAGCGCAGGGGACGAGCCCTGGCCGCCCATGCTCTCCAGCACCTGCCGCGCCGCGCGCTCGCCGCTCTCGAGCGCGCCGTGCACGGTCCCCGCCGCGCCGAGCGTCGTCGCCTCACCGGCGATGAAGACGGTGCCCGCGATGGGGCGCGCCAGCTCCTCCGGCACGGAGGTCGTGCCGGGC
>DASWDS010000433.1:0-2701 GCA_036395165.1 Anaeromyxobacteraceae bacterium
CGCGGGCGCGGCCTGGCCGGCGCTCGCCACCCTACTTCTCCGCCGCGGGCAGCGTGACCTGGACCGGCATCCCGGGCCGGAGCTTCCCGGCCGGGTTCGGGACCGTGACCTCCACCGGGTAGACGAGGCGGTCGCGGCCGAGGCCCAGATGAAGGCGGCCGAGGCCGCGGCGTCGCGGGCGCGGCTCCTCGTCGAGGAGTGTCAGGTGCGCGCGCCGCGCGACGCGGTGGTGGACGATCTGCCGCACGAGCCGGGCGAGCTCGTCGGGGTGGGCCAGACGCTCGTGAAGCTCGTCGAGCTCGCCGAGGTGAAGGCCACCTTCTACCTGCCCAACGCCGAGCTGGCGGCGGCGAGGCCGGGCGCGAAGGCGACGGTCGTCGCGGACGCGTGGCCCGCCGAGCGCTTCGAGGGCGTGGTCCGCACGGTGTCGGTCAAGGCCGAGTTCACGCCGCGCAACATCCAGACGCGCACCGACCGCGACCGGCTCGTCTACCCGGTGGAGGTGCGGATCGCGAACCGCGACGGCAAGCTCCGGCCCGGCATGCCGGTGCAGGTGCAGCTGTCCGGGACGGAGCGGTGATGGCGCAGGCGGCGCTCGAGGCGCGCGGGCTCGCGAAGCGCTTCGGCGCGGTCGAGGCGCTGCGCGGCGTCTCGTTCGCGGTAGCGCCGGGCGAGCTGTACGGGCTCGTCGGCCCGGACGGCGCCGGCAAGACGACCGCCATCCGCGCGCTGGCGGGCCTCCTCGCCGTGGACGGAGGCGAGGCGCGCGTGCTGGGGCGCGATCCGGCGCGGGGCGGCGCCGAGGTGCGCGAAGCCCTCGGGCTCATGCCGCAGCAGTACAGCCTCTACCGCGACCTGACCGTGGCCGAGAACCTGCG
The DNA here is from genome assembly GCA_036395165.1 of Anaeromyxobacteraceae bacterium. Classification (GTDB taxonomy): domain Bacteria; phylum Myxococcota; class Myxococcia; order Myxococcales; family Anaeromyxobacteraceae; genus Anaeromyxobacter_A. Next base: position 879 of record DASWDS010000433.1, read on the forward strand.
CTTCTTCTCGCGGCTCTACGTGCTGCCGCGGCGCGTCTTCGAGGAGCGCGCGCGCCGGCTCCTCGCCATCACGCGGCTCGATCGCTTCACGTCGCGGCGCGCGGACGCCCTCTCGGGCGGCATGTACAAGAAGCTCGCGCTCGCCTGCGCGCTCCTGCACGAGCCGCGCGTGCTCATCCTGGACGAGCCCACGAACGGCGTGGACCCGGTCTCGCGCCGCGAGCTGTGGGCGCTCCTCCACGAGTTCGTGGCGGGCGGGATGGCCGTGCTCGTCTCGACGCCGTACATGGACGAGGCGGAGCGGTGCAGCCGCGTCGGCCTCATCCACGCCGGGAGGCTGCTGCTCGAGGGCGCGCCGCCGGCGCTCCTGGCCGGCTTCGAGGAGGAGGCGTACGAGGTCGCGGGCGGCGACCGGGAGGCGGTGGAGGCGGCGCTCGCGGCCTGCCCCGAGGTGCACGCGTCGTCGCCGGCCGGCTCCAGGCTGCGGGTCGACCTCGAGCGCGGCGGCGCGGAGCGCGTCCGCGCGGCCCTCGCGCCGCTCGGCGCCGAGCTGAGGCCGGTCGCGCCCGCCTTCGAGGACCTCTTCCTCGCGCGCATCCGCCGGGAGACCGCATGAGCGCGCGGCGCGGCCCGGCCGGGACGAGCATCGCCGCCGCCCACCTCACGAAGCGCTTCGGCTCCTTCACGGCCGTGGACGACGTCAGCTTCGAGGTGGAGCGCGGCGAGATCTTCGGCTACCTGGGCGCGAACGGCGCCGGGAAGTCGACCACCATCCGGATGCTGACCGGTCTCCTCGCGCCGACGGCCGGGACGGCGCGCGTCGCCGGCCACGACGTCGCGGCCGACCCGGACCGCGTGAAGGCGTCCATCGGGTACATGTCGCAGAAGTTCTCCCTCTACCTCGACCTGCCGATCCGGGAGAACCTCCTCTTCTTCGGCGGGGCGTACGGCCTCGAGGGGCGCGCGCTCAGGGCGCGCGCCGAGGAGGTGCTCGCGCTCACCGGCCTCGCCGGCATGGAGGGCGCCACGACGGGCGCCCTGCCGGGCGGCATCCGCCAGCGGCTCGCGCTCGGCTGCGCCATCCTGCACCAGCCGGAGGTCGTCTTCCTCGACGAGCCGACCGCCGGGGTGGACCCGGTCGCGCGGCGCTCGTTCTGGCGGCTCATCCGCGAGCTGGCGCGCGAGGGGACGACCGTGTTCGTGACGACGCACTACCTCGACGAGGCGGAGTACTGCCGGCGCATCGGGCTCATGGTCGACGGGCGCCTCGTCGCGCTCGACACGCCCGCCGCGCTGAAGCGCGCCTGGGTGCCGGAGCGCGTGGTGGTCGCGCGCGGGGGCGGGCTCCTCGGCGCGGCGGCGGCGCTGCGCGGGCGCCCGGGCGTCCTCGCGGTCGAGCCCTTCGGCGCCGGGCTCCACGTCCGCGTCGCGCCCGACGCGCTCGACGTCCCCGGGGTCGCGCGCGCCCTCGAGCAGGCGGGGGCGACCGGCGTCGAGGCGGAGGAGGGAGAGGCCACGCTGGAGGACGTCTTCCTGGCGGTCGTCGGAGCGGGGGCGCCGGCGGCGCCCGCAAAGGAGGCGCCATGATGGAGCGCCAGCGCCGCTTCCTCGTCCGCGTGGGCGCCATGGCGGCGAAGGAGGTGCTGCACATCAGGCGCGACCCGCGCACGCTCTACGTGGCGCTCGTCATGCCGATGCTCCTGCTGCTGCTCTTCGGCTACGGCGTCTCGTTCGACATCGACCGCATCCCGCTCGCGATTGCCGACGCCGACGGGACGCCCGCCTCGCGCGCGCTCGTCGACGCGTTCTCTCAGTCGAGGGAG
>DASWDS010000434.1:0-4276 GCA_036395165.1 Anaeromyxobacteraceae bacterium
CGCTCCTGCTCGCGCTCGGCCTCAAGGCGCGCCTCACGGCGCTCTCGGTCGTCGTGTACCTCGCCGCCGTCTCGTTGCTCTTCCACTGGCACCCCGCGCTCCGCGGCGACCACGCGCAGATGCTGCAGCTCCTCAAGAACGCGGGGATCGCCGGCGGGATGCTCTTCGTCGCGAGCCACGGTCCGGGGCCGCTGTCGGTCGATCGGGCGTAGAAGACGCCGGGTAGCGTTCGTGCTTCGACTTCGCGCCTGCTGCGCAGGCCTACGCTCAGCACGCACGGAAGGTTGGTCCTCCGCTGGGGGAGTCCCGCTCAACGGGGCTGCGGCGTCCCGCTGAGCCCGTTCGCGTGCGCCTGGCGCAGGAGCGCCGCCACGCCCGCGTACGAATGGAGGCGGTTCGTGTGCGTCACCACCTCGACCTCGCCGTCCTCCGCGAGGACGCGCCCGGCGAGCTCCTCGCCGAGCGCCTCGACGAACGCGAGCGGCCCCCGGCAGAACGAGCACACCTCATCGTGAGTCGTGCCGAGCGCGCCGCAGTTGCGGCAGCGCCACCCGGAGCGCTCGAAGTCCTCCTCCAGGATGAGCCGGTGCACGCGGCGCTCGTTCACGGCGAGCACGACGTCCTCCGGCCCGAGCACCGCGAGACCGCCGCGCAGCGCCTCGCCGATGGCGTGCTCCACCTCTCCCGCCTCCGCCGCGCGCTCGTGCTCGAAGACCCTCTCCACCACCTCGCGCACGAGGTCGCGCCGCAGCGTGCCGCCCGACAGCTCCTGGCTCGGCGGCCGCGGCAGCCGCGCCAGCACGCGCTGGCGGACGCGCTCCGGGAGGTGCCGCTCGAACGACGCGACCGCCCCGGCCGTGCCGACCAGCACGACGTGGGCGCGCGCGTCGCGGTCCCAGAGCTGGACCAGGACCTCGACCGCCTCGCGCCGCACCCGCTCCACGTGCTCCTCGAAGTGGCGATCGTTCTTCTGCTCGCGCTCGAAGTAGGTGCCGCCCGCGGACGTGCCGCCCCCCGTGAGCCTCGCGCCACCGCGCACGCGGCCACCCTCCTGGCCATGTCCGCGCGGGCGAGGGAGGACGCCCACGATCTTGGCCTCGTTGACGACGGCGCCGAGCGCGACCTCGAAGAGCTGCGCACCGTCGGCCTGGACGAGCGCCACGATCGCCGGCTCGATGTCGTCCGCGAGGCGCGCGAGCTGCAGCAGGTGCGGCCGTCCATCCAGGCACAGCTCGCTCTTGAACGGCCGCGGCGACATCAGGACGCGCCACAGGCCGAGCGTCTCGCAGGCGAAGACGGCGAGCCCGCGATCGACCTCCACCTCCTCCTGCTCGATCCGCTCCGCGGCGGCCTTCGCGACGCGGCCGAGCGTCCGCCGCAGCGCGTCGAGCTGAGGGTGGGCGATGTGATGGTCGATCGCCCGCTTGACCGCGTCCTGGACGTACACGCGGGCACGCTCTCGCTGCTTCTCGTCGCTCCAGTGGGTGTCGAGGTACAGGGTGACGACGGGCTCCGTGTCGCTTCGCAGCTCGGCCAGCTCCGCGAAGGCGCGCCTCAGTTCGTGATCGGTCATTTATGATCAAGGTGCGCACGGCGCCGCCGGTCGGGCACCGCGACCGGGCGCTGGCACCTGGCGCCCCGGCGGGTTAAACCGGCGGCCGTGGCCCTGCTCGACGCCCTGCGCGCGCTCACCGCCTTCCACCCGCCGGACACGCTCCCGCCATGCGACCTCGAGGAGCTGGCCGACGTCCTCGACGCGCACGGGCTCGCCCCGCTCGCCTCGTACCAGCTCGAGACGCGCCGCATCGGCGCGGGCGTCCCGCGCTGGCTGCGCGAGCGCCTGCTGCCGCTCTACCAGGGGACGGTCAACGACAACGTCTTCAAGCTCGTGACGCTGAAGGGTGCCCTGCGCGAGGTGGACGTGCCGGTGGTGCTGCTCGAGGGCGCCGCGTACGTCGACTGGCTCTATCCGCACCTCGCCTTCCGCCCCATCGGCGAGCCGAGGCTCGCCGTGCGGGGCGCGGACGGCGCGCGCTTCGCCGCGCAGCTCGCGGAGGCGGGCTTCGCGAGCGCGACCGCGGGGCCGGGCGGCCACACCGCCGTCCTCGGCGATGGGCGCATCGAGATCCGGATCCAGGAGGGGCTCGTCGCGGGACACGGCGACGACCACGGCCTCTTCGATCGGCGGGAGCCGTTCGCGGCGGTCGGGCGCACCGTGTCCCGGCCTGCCGCCGAGGACGCGCTCCTCGTCACCGTGGCCGACCTCGCGCTGGCGGGCCTGCACGCGCCGCTCCTCGTCCTCCTGGATCTGCGCGAGCTCCTGTGCCAGCCGGCCCTCGGAGACGCCGCGCAAGTCGAGGCGGTTCGCGCGCGCGCCGCCCGAGCCGGCCTCTCGCGCGCCCTGCACGGCGCGTGCGCGCTGGCGGCGCACTTCTTCCCAGACGTCGCCGGGCCCGCCGCCAACCTCTCGCCCGGGCTCGGGCACGCCGAGCGGGCGGCCGTGGACGCGATCGTGGAGAGCGCGAAGGACCCCGCTCGCCTGCGCCTCCCGCGGGGCGCCGAGACCGCCGCGCGCCTCGTGGTCGCCCCGTGACGAGCCCCCCGGCTCGTGTGCTACTTTCCCGGCTCTGAAAGGGGTTTCGCCTTGAAGATCACGGTCGTCGGAACGGGCTACGTGGGTCTCGTCACCGGGACCTGCCTCGCCGAGTCGGGGAACGCCGTCACCTGCGTGGACGTGGACCCGCGCAAGATCGCCATGCTCGTCGCGGGCGGGATCCCGATCTACGAGCCCGGGCTCGAGGAGCTCGTGAAGCGCAACATGCGCGAGAAGCGGCTCGCCTTCACGACGTCACTGCCCGAGGCGATGGAGGAGACGGACGTCGCCTTCATCGCGGTGGGGACGCCGCCCGGCGAGACGGGGGAGGCGGATCTCTCGTACGTGCTCGCCGCCGCCACCGAGATCGGCAAGAGCGTCCGGCGCTACACCGTCATCGTGAACAAGAGCACGGTGCCGGTGGGGAGCGCGGAGAAGGTCGCCGAGGTGGTCGGCAAGGTGGCGCAGGCGCCGATCGACGTCGTGTCGAACCCCGAGTTCCTCAAGGAAGGCTCGGCCATCGACGACTTCATGCGGCCGGACCGCGTGGTCGTCGGCGTCGCCTCGGAGCGCGCCCGCGCCATCATGGCGGAGCTGTACGCGCCCTTCGTCCGGACCGAGCAGCCCATCCTCTTCATGGACCCACGCTCGGCCGAGCTCACCAAGTACGCCGCCAACGCCATGCTCGCGACGCGCATCTCGTTCATGAACGACGTCGCGGCGCTGTGCGACCGGCTCGGCTGCGACGTGGACCAGGTCCGGCGCGGCATGGGCTCGGACAAGCGCATCGGCTACCCGTTCCTCTTCCCCGGCATCGGGTTCGGCGGCTCGTGCTTCCCGAAGGACGTGCGCGCGGTGATGACGATGGCGCGCCAGCTCGGGCTCGACTTCGACCTCCTGCGCGCGGTCGAGCGGGTGAACGAGCGCCAGAAGCGGCTCATGTTCGACAAGGCGGCGAAGCATTTCGGCTCGCTCGCCGGGAAGCGCTTCGGCGTGTGGGGGCTCGCCTTCAAGCCCAAGACGGACGACATGCGCGAGGCGCCGTCGCTCACGCTCATCCAGCTCCTCGCCGGCGCCGGCGCCGAGGTGACGGCCCACGATCCGGTCGCGGCGGAGGTGGCGAGCGCGCTCGTCGGCCCCCACGTGCGGATCGCCGACGAGCCGTACGCGGCGGTGGAGGGCGCCGACGCGCTCTTCCTCGTGACGGAGTGGAACGAGTTCCGAGCGCCCGACTACGACCGCCTGCGGCGGACCATGCGCGGGAACGTGCTCTTCGACGGGCGGAACGTGTGGGACGCCGCGAAGGCGCGCGCCGCCGGCTTCGTCTACCACGCGGTCGGCCGGGGGGGGTGAGCGCCGCTCACGCGCTCGGCGTCCGCCCGCGCGACAGCATCAGGATGACGCTCGCCACCTCGCCGGTGACGAGGTCGAGGCGCTTCGCGACGTCGAGCTCCTCGATGACGGCGAGGCGCTGGACGGGCTCGCTCACCACCGCCGCCGCGACGAGATCGGCGAGGATCGAGGGCGAGGTGGTCCGCGCCGCCACCTCGGCGAGCCGCGGCGCGCCCGACTCGGGCGGCAGCACGTCGGCGAGCTGCAGGACGCACGCCTCGAGCGCGGTGCGCTGCCGCGCCAGCGCGGCCGGGCCGCCGGGCGGGTAGACGTCCTCGAGGAGCTCCGCCC
>DASWDS010000435.1:0-4310 GCA_036395165.1 Anaeromyxobacteraceae bacterium
GCTTTCCTCGCGGCGGCTTCCACGTGCTGCGGCGCGGGCCGGTCGAGGTGGCGATCTCCTGCGGCCGGAATGGCCAGGGCGGGATCGGCGGCCACTCGCACAACGACAAGCTCGCCTTCGAGCTGCGCGTGGGGGGCGCCCTCGCCATCTGCGATCCCGGGTCGCCCAGCTACGCGAGCGACCCGGAGCTGCGCGACCGCTTCCGCGCGACGCGGGCCCACGCGACGCTGTGCGTGGACGGGGAGGAGCAGGCGCCCATCCCGCCCGGGCGGCCCTTCGCGCTGCCGGACGCCGCGCAGGCCACCTGCCTCGTCCTCGAGTCCGCGCGGCGCCGCGAGCGGTTCGTGGGCGAGCACCGCGGGTACGCCCGCCTCGGGATCGTCCACCGCCGCGAGCTCCTCCTCCTCGACGACGCGCTCGTCGTGGCCGACCGGCTCGACGGCACCGGCACCCACGCCGTCGAGCTGCGCTTCCCCTTCCCCTCGCGCGAGGCGCGCCTGCGGCCGCTCCGGCGGGGCGAGCTCCGGCGGATCGAGGCGCTCGGCGACGGGTCGCTCTTCGACGTGCGCCACGCCGTCGAGGTGGGACCGGCGGCGGCGCCGCTGGCGGTGCTCGCGGTGGCGATCCCGTCGCCGCTCGCGGCGCGCCTCGAGGAGGCCGCGTACTCGCGGGGCTACGCCGAGGTCGCGGCGTCGCTCACGGCCGTGTTCGCGGGGCGGCTCCGCTGCCCCGCCACGATGGTGACGCTGGTCCTGCCGCTCGGCGGTGCCGCGGGAAGCTGAGGTCCAAGGGCGTAGGCGGGGTGGGCGGGGACCGGGGGCCGGCTCCAGGGCGGAGCCGGCCCCTTCGTGCTAAGAATTCGCTCGGCCATGCTCGTCGCCGCCCTGCTCGCGTCCGCCCTCGCCGCCGCCCCCGACCCTCGCCTCGCGCTGCTCGACGCGATGTCGCAGGAGGGATCCCGCTCGATGGAGCGCCTCCGCATCGCCGGGTACGAGGCGCCGTACTTCCTCGCCTATCAGGTGAAGGACCTCCGTCAGGAGGAGGTGTCCGGCCGGTTCGGCGCCGTCTTCGAGGACGTGTCGCGGCACGATCGCAAGCTCCTCGTGGACGTCCGCGTCGGCAGCTACCAGCTCGACTCCTCCGGGCGGGACGAGCTGTCGATGTTCATGGGCCCGGAGGGGCAGACCTACTTCGCGACCAAGGACGCGCCGCTCGAGGACGATCCGCAGGCGCTCCGGAACGCGCTCTGGCTCGTCACCGACGAGAAGTACAAGGAGGCGCTGGCGAGCTACTTCAAGAAGAAGTCGAAGGGCGTCTACCGGGCCGAGGAGGCGGAGCGCGCGCCGTCCTTCACCCGCGAGCCGACGCAGCGGCACGTCGACGCGCCGCTCCCCTTCGCCTTCGACCGCGCCCGCTGGCGCGGCGACGTCCGCCGGCTGACGGCGATCTTCCGCGACCACCCCGACGTGTTCGACTCGAGCATGAAGGTGACCGCGGAGAAGCAGGTGCGGTGGTTCACCTCGAGCGAAGGGGCGGCGCTCGTCACCGAGGAGACGCTCTTCGGCGTGCACGTGCAGGCCGTGGCGCGCGCGGTGGACGGGCAGCTCCTCGAGAACAGCCGCGACTTCTACGCCCGCTCCGAGGCGACGCTCCCGCCCCCGGACAAGCTCGAGCGCGAGGTGCGCGCCCTCGTCCGCGAGCTCGAGGCGCTCCGCACCGCCCCCGCCCTCGACCCGTACACGGGCCCCGCCATCCTCGCGCCCGAGGCGACGGGCGTCCTCTTCCACGAGGCGGTCGGCCACCGCCTCGAGGGCGAGCGCCAGGACGACGACAAGGAAGGGCAAACCTTCAAGGGCCAGGTCGGAAAGCCCGTTCTCCCGTCGTTCCTCACCGTCGTGGACGACCCGACGCTGCGCGCCGAGGGCCAGACGGCGCTGAACGGCTTCTACGCGTTCGACGACCAGGGCGTCCCGGCGCAGCGGACCGTGCTCGTCGAGGAGGGCGTCCTCCGAACCTTCCTCCTCTCGCGCAAGCCCGTGAGGCCCTTCACGCGCTCCAACGGCCACGGCCGCAGCCAGGGCGTCAACGCGCCCGTCGCGCGGATGGGAAACCTGGTGGTGTCCTCGACGAAGCGCGTCTCGATGACGGAGCTGACGCGGCTCCTCGTCGAGGAGGCGAAGCGCCAGGGGAAGCCCTACGGCCTCATCATCCAGGACATCACCGGCGGCAACACGAACACCATGTCGTACGGGTACCAGGCGTTCAAGGGCACCCCGCGCCTCGCCTATCGCGTGGACGTCGCGACCGGGAAGCAGGAGCTCGTGCGCGGCGTCGAGCTCGTGGGCACTCCCCTCACGAGCATCAACAAGCTCGTGGCGACGGGCGACGAGGCGAAGGTCTTCAACGGCTTCTGCGGCGCCGAGAGCGGGTACGTGCCGGTCTCCACCGTCGCCCCGGCGGCGCTCATCTCGGAGGTCGAGCTCCAGCGCGTCGCGCGCGCGAACGAGCGCAGCCCGATCCTGCCAGCCCCGTGGACCGAGCGGGCGCGCCCGCAGTCGCCGGGCGCTTCCCCCGGCGCGGCCCGATGAGCGGCGCGCTCCCGTTCGCGCTCCCGGCGCTGGATGCGGTGCTGCTGCGGAGCCGGACCGAGGCGCTCGCCGCGCTCCGCGGGGCGGGGTGGCGGCCCTGGGTCACGCCCATCACGCTCGACGCCGAGCGCCGCCGCCTGCTCAACATCGACCTCACGGAGCCGGACGTCGCGTTCCACGCCGGCGAGGACCTCGTCGCCGTCGCGCACGTCGAGGCGGACCGCGGCGGGCGCGTCACGCTGCTCGAGGTGACCGCGGCCGCGGCGGTGTCCCCCGAGGCCGTCGCCGGCGCGCTCCTGCACGACGCCGGCGAGCCGCGCGTCGGCGGCGGCGCGGAGGCGCGCGAGTGGGTCTGGGGACCGGAGGCCGGCGGCGCGGGAGAGGTGCAGGGCGAGCCGGTGCGCCTGTGGATCTGCGCCGAGCGGGCCTACGCCGATCGCCTGTGGGCGATCGCGAGCGTGGTGCGGCGGGCTTAACGCGCGCGCCACCCGTGCCACGCGATGTAGCGCCGGAAGTCCGCCTCGAACTCCTCGACCGGGATCCCGATGGCGCTCCCGAACGCGTCGGGGAAGAGGTGGCCCACGCTCATGGACGCGAGCACCTTCTGCACCCGCTCCTCGCCGTAGCGCGAGACCAGGAACTGGAACGCCAGGTGCGCCGTGCCGTAGACGAGGTCCGCCTCGGACTGGTACAGCGGGTCGGGATCCGACAGCGGGTCGCCGCTCACGCGACGCGGCGTGCGGCCGCCGCTCCCGCCGGTGCCGTCGCCCGCGCCGGCGCCGGTGCTCGCCGCGGCGTAGAACCTCCACACCGGCTCGGGGCCGCTGCGCCGGTATCCCTGCTCCGCCGTCACGCTCGCCATCCCCTCGCGGAACCAGAGCGGGATCGACTTGTAGGACCAGGACCACTCGGTCGCCGCCGCCTGGTACATGACGCAGTGGGTGAGCTCGTGCGCGAGGAGCTCCTGGATCTGCTGTCCGTCGGGCCCGAAGAGCGACCACGTCCGCGGCGACTGCACGTCGATGCTCGCGTACCGCGCCCAGGCGCGAAGCCAGTCGTACCCCTCGCGGTGCACCGCGGCCTCGAGCGCCTCGTGGCTCGGGTGGAGGACGATGGTGACCGGGACGCGCAGCGCGCCCCAGCGCTGCGCGCGCGGGACGGCCTCGGCGAGCGCCTCCGCGACGTCACGCGCGGCACCCTCGTCCTCGGCCAGGTACTGGATGCGGATCTGCACGTCGTCGATGACGACGGTCTGCGATCGGGACGGCTCTCCCTCGCTGACGCGGGGAGCGCAGGCGCAGGCGAGCCATGCCCCGAGCAGCACACCTGTCGTCCTGCGCATCCATCCTTTTACTTTCTAGCGGTCTAGGCTGGCAAGCCGCTCACCCCTGCGAGGGTGAGGAGGACGGCGCGGATGTAGGTGAGATCCCGGACTTCATGGACGCGCTCCGCCGCGGGGCCGAAGCCGAGGATGGGAACCGGCGCCAGCGTGTGGTTGCGCGACGAGAGGTCCTCCACGTTGCCATGGTCGCTCGCGACGAGGAGCGACCAGCCGTCCGGGAGCGCCGAGACGAGCGTGCGCAGGAAGGTGTCGAGCCGCGTCAGCGCCTCGAGCGCGTGCTCCATCGAGCGCGCGTGTCCGGCCTCGTCGGTCTCGAAGAACTCGAACAGCGCGAGGTCGTGCCCGATCCCGAGCCGGAGCAGGATCGTCGCGGCCTCCTC
>DASWDS010000436.1:0-6563 GCA_036395165.1 Anaeromyxobacteraceae bacterium
TGGCTGGGCGCGTGCGAGCGGTGGATGTCCGAGGGTGAGCGTGATGTGGAACGAATGGTGAGTCATATCGCCCCGGCGCGGAACACGGCTGCGCTGCACTCGATCTGCAGCGATGTCCCTCCGTACGATTTCGTAGCTGCCGATCCTTGGGGACTGATCGAGGATACCGACAAGCTTCTTCGCGCCGGGGACGTCGACGGTGCTGCGACGGCGGCGCTCGACCTTACGCTCGCAGTGTTGAACGCCTCGGAGAAGCTCGTCCCCTCCGCCGGTAGCCTGTCGAAGTTTGCGTCGACTGGCGGCGCGCAACGGATCGCAATCCCGTTCTTCCTCGCGTGGTGGCGAGATCGTCATCGATTCCGACTCGGCGGCGTGACCGCGGAGATGCTGACCGAGCTCGTCCTCGAGCAGCACTCCGCCGTTGCGATGGCCCGGTTTGATGGCAAGAATCGGCGTCTGCGCTTCGGTAAGGACGAGCACGGTTGGATGCTGCTGCCGGGGACCACCCCCACCGTGCCGACACTAACGCCCGATCGGATCGCGGCCATGCTCGCTCTGCTCGAGGACCTCGCCCTCGTCGACCGCGTCACCCGCGACGCGTGTCGCGTTACGGCGCTGGGCGCTGCAGTCCTGAAGCGTGTCGAGGCGCTCTGGTCCAAGCAGCCTAACGCCGGCGCAGCCTGATCCGGGGTGCCACGTGCGCTGCGCTTCCCCCACCCCCGTGCGCGACATCGGCGCTTCGTCGCCCAGCATCCGCGATCCTGGTGAGGCGTGCCCGTTCGGAGCCGGGCCGCTCTCCGTCCGGAGCTAAATCGCCGGCCGAAGCGCCACGGCGAGGTCCGCGGCACGACAGCGACGTCCCGCGCGCCATGTAGCACGCGGCATACGAAACGATCTGTGGGATCCGGCGCCGGTCAGGCGCGGAGAGGGGCAGAAAAGAGGAAGCCGCCGACCCGCCGGTGTAACCCGTCGGAATCGGCGGCTTTTTTGGTCGGGGAGACAGGATTCGAACCTGCGACCCCTTGGTCCCGAACCAAGTGCTCTACCAGGCTGAGCCACTCCCCGATGAACTTGTGCTGGTGATCCCGCGGGCCGCGCGTTCGGGACGCTCGGCTCGCGTAAGGCCGCGTTTCTACTGCCCAGGGACGGGGGTGTCAAGCGGCGGCTTTGCTCTCGCGGCGACATGGCGCGATCGCCCGGAGGCGGCGGGCTCGCGCTCGATCGGACGCGTTCTAGAACGACCAGCCGAGCCCGGAGCGCAGGAAGAACGGCGCTCGGCGCAGCGAGCCGGCGTAAGACCGCGCGATGATCCCGCCGGCGCCGCCCTGGAGGTCGATTGTCGCGCCGAACGGCGCGATCGCTTTCCAGCCGACGAGGAGCGCCGTGGCGAGACGCCGATCTCCACGGGCGCTACCTCACGCAGCACGCCTCCACCTCGTCCGGCGCCTTGGGCGTCGCCTCGGTGAGGTTCACGCGCCCGTCCGCCGTGACGAGGATGTCGTCCTCGATCCGGATGCCGACTCCGCGCAGCGCCTCGGGCGCGGCCGCGTCGTCGGCCGCCACGTACAGGCCGGGCTCGACGGTGAGCACCATCCCGGGCTCGAGCGTGCGCGACTTCCCGTTCACGTAGTAGGCGCCCACGTCGTGCACGTCCATGCCGAGCCAGTGGCTGGTCCGGTGCATGTAGTACCTGCGGTACGAGTTGTCCGCGAGGCGCTCGTCCACGGCGCCCTGGAGGAGCCCGAGCTTCAGCATGCCCTCGGTGAGGCGGCGCACCACGACGTCGTGCACGCCGTCCACGGTCGCGCCCGGCTTCACCGCCGCGATCCCCTCGAGCTGCGCCGCGAGCACCACCTCGTACGCCTCGCGCTGCGCCTTCGTGAAGCTGCCCGACACCGGGAACGTGCGCGTCACGTCGGCCGTGTAGAAGGCATACTCGCCGCCCGCGTCCACCAGGCAGACGTCGCCGTCCGCGAGCGGCGCGTCGCCGGCGCGGTAGTGGAGGATGGTGCTGTTCGGGCCGGCGGCGACGATCGTGCCGTAGCCGGGGCCGGTGCCGCCGCGGCGGCGGAAGGCGTACTCGATCTCCGCCTGCACCTGGAACTCGCGCCGGCCGGGGAGCCCGTCGCGCATCGCAGAGAGGTGCGCCTCGGCGGTGATCTCGGCCGCCTTCCGCAGGGCGCGGAGCTCCTGCTCCGACTTGAAGAGGCGCATCTCGTGCAGGACGAGGCCGGGGTCGAGGAAGCGCTGGGGCGCCACGACGCCGGTGCGGGCGCGGGCTCGCAGGTCGCAGAGCGCCCGGCCGACGCGCAGGTCCCAGGCGGCGTCGTGCCCGAAGCGGAACCAGAGCGTCCCGGCGCGGTCGAGGAGACCCGGCATCTTCGCGTCCACCTCGCTCGCCGGGTACGCCTCGGTCGCGCCGTACTCCGCCTTCGCGCCCTCGATGCCGGCGCGCCGCCCGGTCCAGATCTCGCGCTCGGGGTCCTTCGGGCGCACGAAGAGCACGTAGCGCCCGTCGGCGAAGAGGAGCGCGCAGCCGGTCGGCTCGTCGAAGCCGGTCGCGTACGCGAAGTCGGAGTCCTGCCGGAACAGGAACTCGGAGTCGGCGTTGCGGATCTTCTCGTCGCCGGCCGGCAGCAGCATGACGCCGCCGCCCTCCCGCTCCATGCGTGCGGCGATCTCCTGCCGTCGTGCGGCTTGCAGCTCGAGGTCGTAGGTCATCGCGCGCGAAAGATAGCTCAGGACGGCTTCGGGGGCAGCGCCGCCCCGCACCACGCCTCGAACGCGGCGCGCTGCTCGGGCGTGGGGGACGCGACGGGCTCGATCCAGACCGTGTCCTCGGGCGCCGCGGCGAGCGGCACCACCACCTCCACCAGCTCGTCGCGGCGGAACACCGTGAGCCGCAGCGCGCCGGCGGGGCCGCGCTCGCACAGACGATCCCACAGCGCCGCGCGATCGACCCGGAACCCGCTCTCCGCCACGATCTCGTCGCGCGCGTAGACGCCTGCGCGCCAGGCGGGGCTCCCCTCCTGGACCGACGAGATCCGGAGGCTGGGGGCACCCTCCAGCGCGACGCCCAGCCAGCCCGGAGGCGGACCCGGATCCGGCTTGGGCGGCGTCCCGCCCTTGTCGTCGAGCGCCTGCGCGAGGCGGTGCCTCACCTCGAGCCCGAGCTGCGCCAGATCGAGCTCGACCGCCCCCGTGCTGCGCACGTGGCGATCGAAGAACGCGCGCGCGGCGTCCCGCCCGACGCTCTCCGCCACGGCCGCCTCCACGCCGCCCTCGGGGAGGCCCGCGCGGGCGTGCTGCGCGTGCAGCGTCCGCACGAGCGCGTCGAGCGAGCCGCCGGCGCGCCGCAGGAGCAGGTCGAGGGCGAGCGCGACGAGCTCGCCCTTCTGATAGTAGGAGACCGCGCTGTTCGGGCTGTTCTCGTCGGGCCGGTAGTACTTCACCCAGGCGGTGAGGCTCGCCTCCTCGAGGCTCATCTTCGCCGCGCCGGGGAGCCGCCCGAGCGCGGTGAGCTCCTCGCCCAGGTGCTTCAGGTACCGCTTCGGCTCGGAGAGCTTGGTGCGCACGAGCGCCAGCTCGTCGTAGTAGCTCGTCACGCCCTCGAACCACCACAGGAGCCGCGTGTACTGCTCCTGCCCGTAGTCGTACGGCAGGAGGGCGGCGGGCCTGAGCCCCTTCACGTTCCACACGTGGAAGAGCTCGTGCGCGAAGAGCGCCAGGGTCTCGTCGTAGGCGTCGCGCGGGAAGAAGCCGGTGCGCTTCACGAGGAGCACCGTGCTCGCCGCGTGCTCGAGGCCCCCGCGCCCGGCGGAGTCGAGGTGCACGATGAAGAGGTAGCGCGCGTAGGGGAGCCCACCCATGAGCGCGCCGAAGTGCTCCACGATCCGGCGCGCCTCGGACGCGAGCCGCGGGAGGTCCACCGTCCCGCGGCCCCACAGCGCGATCGCGTGCGGCTTCCCGAGCACCTCGAATCGGACGAGCTGGTGGGTTCCCACCTCCACGGGCGAGTCCACCAGCTCGTCGTAGTCGCGCGCCGTGAAGACCCACCCGCCGCTCGAGTCCCCGCCGGCGCCGATCTCCGCGAAGGGGTCCCGCCCGCCCGCCGCGGGCGGGAGCGCGGTCGCGACCTTCCACCCGGGCGGCGGCGCGACCTCGAGGACGTGCGCCTCGCGCTCGCGGCCCTCCGCGTACAGGAGCAGCGCCGCGCCGTTGAAGAAGCCGTGCGTGCCGTCGAGGTGGCAGGTCCGGACCGTCAGCTCGTGCGCGAAGACGCGGTAGCGGACGCGGGCGAGCGCCGTGCCGCTCGCCGCCACCCTGTAGCGGCGCTTGTCGAGGCGCTCCACCCGGAGCGGACGGCCGCCGTCGTCCTCGACGGCGAGCCCTTCGACGTGCCGCGCGAACTCGCGGACGAGATAGCTGCCGGGCGTCCACACCGGCATCGCCAGCACCAGCGTGTCGCCGGGGTGCTCCACGGCGAGCTCCACGTGGAAGAGGTGCCCGTGCGGCTCGGGCATCGAGACGCGATAGCGCATGGGCCGGGAGGTTAGCGCGCCCGCCGCCCCGCCGCCCGGGATAGGAACGTGCAAGCGCCCCATTTCGCCGCGGCGCCTGCGCGGCGCGGAGACGCGCCGGGCCATCCCACTTTCTGCTAATGTCGGATGCGGGACGGGGTTCCGTATGAACGGGGTCGAGAGGCGCGGCGCGCCGCCGGTTCGCGCGGCCGCGCACCTCAAGGTCTTCCTGCTGGGCCGGTTCGAGGTGGTGCGCGGAGACGCGCCCATCCCGCAGCCGGCGTGGCGCCGCCGCCGGCCGGCCGACCTCCTGAAGCTCGTCGCGCTCGCCCCCGGCCACGTGCTCGGCCGCGACGCGGCCATCGAGATGCTGTGGCCCGACAAGGATCCGGCGAACGGCGCGAACAACCTGCACCGCGCGCTGTACGACCTCCGTCAGATCCTGGGCGGACGCTGGGTGGACCTCGAGCACGGCGAGATCTCCCTCGGACCCGGCGTGTGGCTCGACGTGGACGCGTTCGAGGCGGCCGCGACCTCGCAGGCGGCGGGCGCACAGGAATCGGCGATCTCGCTCTACCGCGGCGACCTCTCGCCGGAGGATCGCGAGTCGCCCTGGCTCGCCGCGCCGCGGGAGCGCCTGCGTGCGCTCCTCGCCGGGGCGGCGCTCCCGCTCGCGCGCGCCGCCGCCGAGCGCGGCGAGGGCCTCGCCGCGATCGCCCTCCTGCGCCGCGTGCTCGACGCCGACCCGGCCCGCCAGGAGGCGCACCGGATGCTCGTGCGGCTCCTCGCCGAGACGGGCCGGCGCGCCGACGCGCTCCGCCAGTACGACGCGTGCGAGAGCGCGCTGCGCGCACGCGGGCTCGGGCCACCGGCGGCGGACCTGCGCGAGCTGCGCGACGCCGTGCAGCGCGGCGAGATCGGCCCATCCCACGCGCGCCTCCCCTACGACGGCTACCAGCGCGCCGCGCGGCGCCTGCTCGGCACGTCCCAGCCGCCGGTGCTGCGTGGCCGCACCCCCTCCCTGCTCCTCTTCGAGTCGCTCGTCGAGCAGGGCTCGGGCACGCTCGTGCTGCTGGGCGAGCGCGGCGTGGGGAAGACGCGCCTCGCCGTCGAGGGCGCGCGCATCGCGCAGGAGGGCGGCGCGATCGTGGTCACCGGCATCTTCGACCCGAGCCGGCCGGCGCCGTACGGCGGGTTTGCCGATCTCTTCGCCGACTACCTGCGCGCCGGCGGCGCCTCGGCGCAGGACCCCTTCGCGACGCCGGCGGACGGCGCCGCGGCGCCCGAGGCCGAGCAGGCGCGGCTCCTCGAGGCGGTGAAGGCGCAGCTCGCGACGATCGGCGGCGGCCGGCCCGTCTACCTCCTCCTCGACGACCTCCACGGCGCGGACGAGTCGTCGGCGAACCTCTTCCACTACCTCGCCGGCCAGGCGCGCGCCCTCCGGCTCATGCTCGTCGCGACCTGCCGGGAGGACGCGGTCCACTCCGGGGCGCCGGTGCAGATGCTGCTCGCGCACCTCGACTGCGAGCGCCTCGCCCGCGGCGTCCGGGTGCAGCGACTCGACGTCGCCGCCTCGCGCGAGCAGCTCGCCGACATCCTCGGCGCGGCGCCGGGCGTGGCGCTCGCGGCCCGGTTCTACCGCTCGACCGACGGGAGCCCGTTCTACACGGAGGAGCTGGCGCGCGCGTTCCAGGAGTCGGGCCACGTCAAGGTCGCCGACGATCCGGCCGCGGCGGTGCGGGAGCGCGTGGCGCGGCTCGGGCGGGATGTCGTGGCGCTGCTCGAGGCCGCCGCCGTCGCCGGCCGCCGCTTCGAGCTCGAGGTGGTGACGCCCGCGGCCGGGCTCACCGGCGGCGACGCGCTCGCGGCGCTCGAGCGGGTCCTCGAGGCGCGCATCGTGGACGGCGAGGGCGCGGGACACCACTTCCACCACTCGCTCGTGCGCGAGGCCATCTACGGCGCGGTGGAGCGAGAGGCGGCGTGCGGGAGGGAGCGCGCCGTAGATGGCCTCGCGCACGAGCGAGGCCATCTACGGCGCGCTCC
>DASWDS010000437.1:0-16950 GCA_036395165.1 Anaeromyxobacteraceae bacterium
GCGGCCCCTGCTCGGCCGCCGGTGAGAGCGCTCTCCTCACCGTGAAGGCGGCGGACGGCCCGCACCAGCAGCACCCGCCCGCCGTGGCGGCGACCGCCGCGAGCCAGGGCGCGATCGCGGCCCGGGCGCGCCTCATCGCCGCGAGGCGCGCGCCAGCTCGACCGTGTTCACGAGCAGCATGGCGCGCGTCATCGGGCCGACGCCGCCGGGCACGGGCGTGATGGCGCGCGCGCGCAGCGCGGCGACGGCGTACTCGACGTCGCCCACGAGCTTGCCGCTCTCGAGCCGGTTCATGCCGACGTCGATCACGACCGCGCCCTCCTTCACCCAGGCGCCCTTCACCAGCTCCGGCTTGCCGATGGCGGCGACGAGGATGTCGGCGCGCCCGACCTCGGCCGGGAGCTCCGCCGTACGCGAGTGAGCGAGCGTCACCGTGGCGTGCGCCTCGAGGAGCATCAGCGCCATGGGCTTGCCCACGATGTTCGAGCGGCCGACGACGAGGGCGCGCTTCCCCTTCGGATCGCAGCCCGCCTCGCGCAGGAGCCGCATCACGCCTGCGGGCGTGCAGGGGCGGGGGCCGGGGATGCCGATCGAGAGCGCGCCGACGTTGTAGGGGTGGAACCCGTCCGCGTCCTTGCGGGGGTCGATCGCCTCCAGGACGGCGCGCTCGTCCACCCCTTTCGGCAGCGGCAGCTGGACGAGGATGCCGTGCACGGTGGGGTCGGCGTCGAGCTTCGCGACGAGCGCGAGGATCTCCGCCTGCGTCGCCGTCGCGGGCAGGTGGTGCTCCACCGATCGGAAGCCGACCTCCTCGCTGTCCTTGCGCTTGCCCCGGACGTAGATCGCGGACGCCGGGTCGTCGCCGACCCGCACCACCGTGAGGCCGGGGACGAGCCCGGTCGCCTTCAGCTCCTGGACCGCCTTCGCGACCTCCGCGCGGACCTGCGCCGCCACCGCCTTGCCGTCGATGATCTGGGCCATAGGGCGGCGCAGTATAGCGACGACCCGGACGGTCGTCACGGCTGGGTGCACCGCTGGCTCGCCACCGCTCGCGGAGGCGGGCGCGGCGGTAAGATGGCGGCGAGAGGAAGGCGCCATGAACGACGTCCGCACCTGCGAGAAGTGCAACACGCCGCTCGACGAGCGCGGCGCGTGCGTCACCTGCCACGCGGCAGGGCAGGGGCTCACGCTGCTGTCGCGCTCGGGCTACGCGTCGGTGCGAGAGATGATGGAGCTGCTGGAGGAGCAGGGCGTCGCGCCCGAGATCGAGCAGGTCCCCCCGCGCCGCCCCGAGGAGCACGCGCACCCGCTGTGGAACATCTACGTCCCGGAGAAGGACGTGCCGCGCGCGGCCGCGTTCCTGCAGCGCGACTGGGCGGAGCTGCTCGGCGACGCCGCCGCCGCCCGCGCCGCCGAGCGCGGCCTGCGGGGCGTCGACCTGGACGCGGGCGGCGAGATCGAGTGCCCCGCCTGCGGGCACCGCTTCGTCATCACCGCCTCGCAGCAGGAGTGCCCGGACTGCGGGCTCGCGCTGGGCGCGCCCTCCGAGGCGGCGCCGGACGAGGCCGAGCAGAAGTAGCCACCGATGCCGCGCGAGCTCACGGACCTCCACATCCACGTCGGCGGCGCCGTCGCGCCCCACGTCCTCTGGTCGATCGCGCACGACCAGGGGTTCAAGCTCCCCGTGTCGAGCTACTGGGAGTTCAAGGAGCTCGTCTCGGCGCGGCCAGGGAAGGTGAAGTCGCTCGACGAGTACCTGGCGGTGATGCACCAGTGGACCGAGCGCATCCAGTCGTCGCCGCAGGCGATGGAGCGGAGCGTCTACGAGATCATCGGGAAGGAGTACCGCTCTTCGCGCGTGGACCTCATCGAGCTGCGCTTCAACCCGATGAAGCGAAACGAGGGCGGCGAGCGCGATCTCGACCACATCATCCACGCGGCCCTGCGCGGGATGGACCGCGCGGTGCTCGAGTACGGCGTGCGAGCGGGGCTGCTCTTCTGCCTCGCCCGCGAGTTCGAGCCGCGCCTCAACGAGATCATCGTCGAGAAGGCGATCCGCTACCGACGGCGGGGCGTCGTCGGGATCGACCTCGCCGGCCCGGAGCGGCACGCCGTCGAGCTCGGGAGCGACCTCGCGCTGTATCGCGACCTCTTCTCGCGCGCGCGGGCCGGCGGGCTCAAGTGCACCGTGCACACGGGCGAGACGGCGGGGACGGGCGTCGAGGGCGTGCGCGCCGTGGTGGAGGCGCTCCAGCCGCACCGCATCGGCCACGGCCTCTGCGCTGCGAAGGACGAGGGCGTGATGGACCTCCTGCGCGAGCGGGGCATCGTGCTCGAGATCTGCCCCAGCTCGAACCTCGCCACGCGCGCCGTCGCGAGCATCGAGGAGCTGGGCGAGATCCTGCAGCGCTTCTGGCGGCGCGGCGTGCGCTTCACGATCAACACGGACGGCCCTTACCTGCTCGACACGAACATGCGGCGGGAGGTCGATCTGCTGCGGGAGCACCTCGTGCTCGCGGACGAGCAGATCGAGCAGACCTTCCGCTGGGCGCGGGCCGCAACCTTCGTCGACTGATGCGCGTCGACCTGACGCGCGTCTCGGGGGCGCAGGTCTCGGGGGCGCGCACGTCCGGGCCTGGGCACGCCTGCTCACTTGCAGTGGACGCAAGCCCGAGGCACGTCCGTGAATACCGCGGCTGGCGGCCACGTCTCTCACGCGTGAACGGACGGCTCGACGGCGAGCCGCCGGCAAGCACCACGCAAGGGAGAAACACCATGACGAAGCTCGTCTCGAAGATCGCCACCGGCATCGCCATCCTGGGCCTCGCGGCCCCGGCCTTCGCCGCCGGAACGGCGACGGAGCCCGCGCCCGCGCAGTCCGGGAAGACGGCGCAGGTCCACCGCCGCGCGCACAAGAAGGTCGCGTCGGCGGACACCAAGGCGGACGCGAAGAAGGCGGACACCAAGGCGACGGCGAAGAAGCACAAGAAGAGCGCGAAGGCGAAGGCCGAGGCTCCGGCTTCGACCAGCGCCGCGCCCGCACCGGCGGCGCCCGCGACGAAGTGAGGACGGTGGAGAGGTGCCCCCTCCCCCCGCTTGCGGGGGGAGGGTCGGGGAGAGGGGAACGAAACGCTCGGGATCCGGTCTACCCCCGTACCAGCAGCGCCGACACGTGCTCGGGCCGGGCGTTCGCTCCATCCCGGATCGGCGCCAGCTCCTCTGCCTTGTTGCGCGCCAGCTGCGCGAGGAGCTGGCCTGGCTCGCCCTCCGCGGCGAGCCGCGGGTCGTCGAGGCGCTCGAGGGCGCTGGCGGCGGCTGGCAGCTCCGCTGCGGGGAGCGGATCGGCCGCAAAGGCGCGGCCGAGGCGCTCGTTCGCAAGGGCGGTGAGGTAGAGCGTCGCGAGCCGTGGGGTGAGCGGCCCTTCGGCGCGCGCCGGCGCCAGGCCGAGCCGCGCCGCGAGCGCGACGAGCCCCTCCGAGAGCGTGAGCGCCTCGGCCGTGCGCGCCACCTCGACCGGCGAG
Source organism: Anaeromyxobacteraceae bacterium (assembly GCA_036395165.1). GTDB lineage: Bacteria > Myxococcota > Myxococcia > Myxococcales > Anaeromyxobacteraceae > Anaeromyxobacter_A. The sequence continues at coordinate 3,522 of DASWDS010000437.1, forward strand.
AGGAAGCCGCGCGGCTCGAACGCGCCCGCCGCGATCGGCCCCCACTCCTCGCGCGGCGCCTCGAGGCCCGGGAAGTACCGCGGCCGGCGGCCGAGGAGCGCGACCACCATCTCGCCGAGGGGCGGGTCGAGGAGGGGCGCCTCGCGGCTCCCCGCGGCGCCGGACGCCAGGAGGCGCTCGGCCCTCCACCCGAGCTCGAGCACCCGCCCGAAGCCGCGCTGGAAGAGCGCCTTCACCGCGGTGGTGGCGAGGATCTCCGCCGCGCGCGCCTCGTCGGCACCGGCCAGCTCGCGGAGGCCCATCTCGACGAAGGCGCGGCCGACCTCGACCGCGCGCCGGACGGCGTCGAGGTCACCCGGATCGACCGCGTCGGCCACGATCACCGCGTTCGCACCCGTGACCAGCTCGAGCTCGAGGTGGTCGCGCTCGCCCGCCGCGAGGCGCGCGGCGGCGCGGGCGAGGAGCGAGCTCGTCCCGAGGCGCTCCAGCATGAAGCCGGGCGCCCGGGCCGGCGCGCCGGCGGGCGCGCTCCCCCGCGCGCCGGGCCGCGCGAACCATGACAGCGCCTCCTCGCGGGACGGGTAGCCGAGGTCCGCCAGCCGCCCGCTGCGCCAGCGGAGCGCGCTCTCCTCGAGCTCGCTCGGCAGCTCCCACTGGATGGCCGAGAGCAGACGCGTCGCCATGAAGGGATTCTCGGCATAGAGGTCGTCGATGATGCCGCGCACGGCCACGTACTCGGCGCCATCGGCCCGGAACTCGACGATGTACTTCCCCTCCGGCGTCCGCATGAACCGGTCGCTCTCGAAGTCCGGATCGGGGTCCCGCTCGAGGTCGTGGACGACGAGCAGGTCGCGGAGGAGCAGGTGGAGCAGCTCCGGATCGAGCGCGGAGAGCTTCGCCTTCCACCGCGCCGCGGCGCGCGGGCTGTCGAGCGCGCCGGAGCGCGCCGCGCGCAGCCACGGCAGCGCCTTGCGCGGCTCGATCCGGTCGCCCTCCCAGCAGGCGAGGTCGAGGAACGTGCGGAACTGCGCCGCGCTCGCGAGCTGCGCGAGCTCGACGGCGTCGCCGAGCCCGATGTCGCAGATGGTGAGGTAGAGCTCGTCCGCCGGGAGGGCGCGCACGAGCGCGCCCGGGTTCGGCTGGTCGAGGATCAGGTCGAGGCGCGCCTTGCCGCGCGCGGACGCGAGGCCGGCGCGGGCGCGCGCCAGCGCCGCGGCGTCGAGAGCCTTCTCTTCGTTTCTTGCCATCACGTTCCCATGAGCTTCGCGAGCGCGCCGCGCACGCGCCAGCGGCTCGCGACGAGCGCGGCCTCGGCCTCGCGCTCCCCGGCACCGGACAGGTCCATCACGATCCGCAGCGCGCGGCGCCTCAGCTTCGCGCTCCCCGGGAGGAGGTCGATCATGCGCCCGTCCTTCACCTTGCCCAGGCGCAGCATGGCGCCCGTCGAGAGCAGCGAGAGCGCCATCTTGGTGGCCGACCCGGCCTTCATCCGCGTCGAGCCCGCGACGAGCTCCGCGCCCGTGCCGAGCACGACCCGGACCGCCCCCGGGACGCGGGCGGCGGGGTTGCACGTGACGAGGCCCACCGCGGCGCCGCGGCGCCGCGCCTCGTCGAGCGCCGCCAGGACGAAGGGCGTCGTGCCGGAGGCCGTGATCCCGACCGCGAGATCTCGCTCCCCCACGCGCGCCCGCCTGACGGCGGCGCGGCCGGCGGGCGCGTCGTCCTCGGCGCCCTCCACCGCGCGCCGCAGCGCGCGCGCTCCGCCCGCCACGAGGGCGACGACGCGCGAGGGCGCGACTCCGAAGGTGGGAGGGCACTCGGCCGCGTCGAGCGCGCCGAGGCGGCCGGAGGTGCCGGCGCCGAGGTAGACGATCCTGCCGCCCGCGCCGAGCGCCCGCGCCGCGAGCTCGGCCAGGCGCGCCAGCGACGGCAGGGCCCTGCCGACGGCGCGCGCCGCCTCGAGGTCGCCCTCGTGCAGCACCGCCAGCGCGCGGCCGAGCGGCAGCGCCTCGAGACCCTTCGACCTGGGGTGGAGCCGCTCGGTCGCCGGGAGCCGGGGCATCGGGTGCCCGCGCGCGGCCGAGGACGGCGTCAGGCCTGCGCGGCGGCGGTCGACTTGCCGCGCCCCGCCTTCACGACCCGGCCGGCCTTGAGGCAGCGGGTGCAGACGCGGATGTGGTGGACGGAGCCGTTCACCACGGCGCGCACCGAGCGCAGGTTGGGGAGCGAGCGTGTCTTGGTCTTGTTGTTCGCGTGGGAGACGTTGTTGCCGACGAGCGGCCCCTTCCCACACAGTTCGCAGCGGCGTGCCATGGCGTTGGAAACCCCTGAAAAGAGCGGCGGATATTAGGCAACTCTCGGAAAAAAGCAAGTGACTACTTCAGGAGCTCCTTCTTTCCGAGGAGCTCCTGTGCTGCGGCGGCCGCCTGGATGCCCGCGTGGAACTCGCCCTCCAGGCCGAGGCCGGGGATCACCTCGCGCCCCGCGAACACCAGGTTCTTGTACGGGGATCGGCAGGGGAGGCCGGTGACGCCGAGCGCCTGCTCGACGGTCACCTCGTAGAGCGGGTGCGGGAGCAGCCGCGATCCCCGGCGCTCCTTCGGCGCCGCCAGCACCGGCAGCGACTCGCGCAGGAGGTGGCGCTCGAAGAAGGGCACCGCGTCGGCGACCGCCTCGCGGATCTGGCGGCCGAGCGCGGCGAGGTGCTCGTCGCCCTGGTCGCGCGCGTCGGCCGAGACGAACCCCGCGGCGCACAGGACGCGCTCGTCGGGGATGAGCTCGGTCGCGCCCTTCCCCTTGTCGCGCCGCGCCGGGAGCACCTGCACCATGACCGCGTTCTCGACGGCGTCGGGCCCCTCGGCGTCGCGCAGCGCGAGCACGCTGTCGCCGAGCGCGGGCGGGAGCGCGGCGGTCTTCACCACCAGGTTCACCGCGAGCAGCTGGCGCCGAGGGCGCACGCCGTCGAGCAGGCGCGCCATCTTGCCGCCGCTCTCGTCGGCGGGGAGGAGCCGCCGCAGCGCGGGCGCGTCGGTGGCTGCGATGAAGACGCGCGCCACCCACGCGTTGGGCGACCCGGCGAGGCGCACCGCCGCCACCTTGCCCCCGTCGACCTCGAGCCGCTCCGCGATGGCGGCGCCGTCGTCGCCGCCCAGGATCTCGCCCCGCGACTCCGCGATCTTGCGCCGGATGGCCTCGCGCAGGCCGTGGTGCCCGCCGGCGAGGCGGTGGCTGCCGCGGAGGATCCCGCCGAGGAGCCGGGTGGTGGCGAGCGGCGCCGGCTCGCCGTCGAGGTAACCGAGGAAGCGCTGCGCCGTCGCGAGCGCCGACACGAGCGGATGGCCCCGGACGTCCTCGAACGCGTTCGCCCCGTCCACGCTCTCGCGCGGCGCCCCCGGGGCGGACGCCGCGAACTTGATCGCCTTCGAGACGGCGCGGCGCTCGCCGAAGCCCGCCGGCGGCATCGGCGGGAGCGACCGCATGAACGGGCCCGCGCCGTCGAAGAGACGCGCGAGCTTCCCGAACGCCGCCTCGAGCAGCTCCGCGTCGCGCGGCCACTCGCGCTTCAGCTCGGCGAGCCTCCGCGGAGCGTCGTGCCCGAGGTCCACGCGGTGGCGCGGCAGGAGGAGCTGGAGGTCGGGCGAGCACGGCTCGAGCGCGCGCACCGTGTCGGTGGTGAGCCCGAGCTCGCCGAGCGCGAGCTCGGCGGCGGGGAGGAGCCGCGGCGACGGCAGGAGCACCGGCGCGTACGGCAGGACGTACCCTCCGTCCTCGTAGGCGCCGCCCACGCCGTCGTGGTCGACGTGGAGCACGCGGTAACCGCGCCGCGCGAGGAGCGCGCCGGCCAGCGTGCCGCCGAGCTGCGAGCCGATGACGCAGACGTCGTAGATGCGCTGCGTCGCCGGCGGCTTGAAGGTCTGCGCCACGGTCGCTCCCCTCACTCGTCCCACGGCGCGCGCAGCGCGAAGGGCTCGGGCGTGCGCGCGCCGCGCACGGTCACGCGGCGTCCCTCGAGCGCGAGGCGGCCCTCGGCGAACCACCGCACCGCGCGCGGGTAGAGGCGGTGCTCCTCCGCGAGGATGCGCGCCGCCAGGACCTCCTCGGTGTCGGATGGGAGGACCGGCACCACCGCCTGCGCGATGATGGGGCCCGTGTCGGTGCCCTCGTCCACGAAGTGGACCGTGCAGCCGGCGAAGCGGGCGCCGTACGCGAGCGCCTGGCGCTGCGAGTGGAGGCCCGGGAAGCTCGGCAGGAGCCCCGGGTGCACGTTCATGATGCGCGGGCAGCCGTGCGTCGCCGGCGCCGGCCCGAAGGCGCGCAGGAACACCGGCGTGAGGAGGCGCATGTAGCCGGCGAGGCAGACGAGGTCGGGCGCGTGGCGCGACAGCCGCTCCACCACCTCGGCGTCGTACGCGGCGCGGTCGGACACACCCTTGGACGGGACGACCTCGACGGCCGCCCCGGCCTGGCGGGCGCGGTCGAGCGCGGGCGCGCCGGGCACGTTCGACAGGACGACCTCGACGCGCCCGTCGACGGCGCCGTCGGCGCACGCCTTCAGGATCGCGCCCAGGTTCGTCCCCGTCCCCGAGGCGAGCACCGCGATCCGGATCACCGCACGACCTCGCACGTCGCCTCGCCAGCGCCCTTCTCGATGCCGCCCACCACCCAGCTCGCGAGGCCGCGCGACGCGAGGAGCGCCTGCGCCGCCGCGACGTCCGGGGGCGCGAGCACCGCGACGAGGCCGAGCCCCATGTTGAAGGTGAGGAACATGTCGTCGCGCGGGACGCCGCCCTCGCGCTGCACGAGCTCGAAGATGGCCGGCCGCGGCCAGCGGCGCTCGTCGAGGACGGCGCGCGTTCCGTCGGGCAGCGTGCGCGGCACGTTGCCGGGGAGACCGCCGCCCGTGACGTGCGCGAGCGACTTCACCTTCACCTGGTCGAGGAGGGCGAGGACGTCCTTCGCGTAGATCCGCGTCGGCTCGAGCAGGGCGTCGCCGATCGTCTTCCCGTCGAGCTCGGGTGGGCGCCAGTCGAGCGGGTGCGCGTCGAGGAGGGCCTTCCGCGCCAGCGAGTAGCCGTTCGAGTGGAGGCCCGAGGAGGCGATGCCGAGGACCGCGTCGCCGGGCGCGACCGAGCGGCCGTCGAGAATGCGCGACCGCTCGACGCAGCCCACCGCGAAGCCGGCCAGGTCGTACTCGCCGCGGAGGTAGAACCCGGGCAGCTCGGCCGTCTCACCGCCGATCAGCGCGCAGCCCGCCTGCCGGCACCCCTCGGCGATGCCCTTCACCACCTCCGCGCCCTGCTCGGCGCTGAGCTTCCCGGTCGCGAAGTAGTCGAGGAAGAAGAGCGGCTCGGCGCCCACGACCGCGACGTCGTTGACGCACATCGCCACCAGGTCGATGCCCACCGTCGCGTGCCGATCGGCGGCGAACGCGACCTTGAGCTTCGTGCCGACGCCGTCCGTCCCGGAGACGAGGACCGGCTGCTTCCACCTGGTGAGGTCGAGGGCGAACAGGCCGCCGAACCCGCCGATGCCCGCCAGCACCTCCGGCCGGAGCGTCGGCTTCGCGAGCGGCTTGATGAGCTCGACGAGGCGATCGCCCTCGTCGATGTCCACGCCGGCGTCGCGGTAGGTGAGGGTCATGGCGCCCCCGCTTACCGCGGCGATGCGTGGACTGCAAGCGGCGCGGCGGCGGCGGTCGTCGTGATTTACCGGCGGTACGTCGCGTCGGCAGCGCGAGGGACCGCGGACGGGCCGTCCGCGCCGGCGCGGGGCGGCGCCTCGCTGGAGGCGTTCGGGGTGGCGGGCCCTGAGGTGGCGATGGCCCAGAGGAGCGCTGCCGCGAAGAAGTACGTGATGAGGCGCATGAGACCCTTCCGGGTTTTCACTCTATCGGAGAATGCACCCGGGTGGGAGTTCTTGGCCACCCGGCGGGGGGTCGCCCGCGGACCGGTGCGCGCGAGCCCTGGTCCCGACCCGGAGCCCGGCCGCGACGCGCGCGGATCCCGGCCCGCCTCGCGGCGGGTGCCTGCGTGCTGGACCACGACAGCCGCCGCGGCGCCATTCGTTGACAGGTCTCCCGCGCACACGCTAAGCGTCCAATCTCACGATGGGCGACGATCAGCTTCTGCAGCGCTTCGGGCGGGAGTTCCCGCGCGGCACGGTGCTCTTTCGCGAGGGCGATCCGGGCCGCGAGATGTTCGTCCTCCAGAGCGGCCGCGTGACCATCTCGAAGAGGGTGGGCGAGGTGGAGACGATCCTTTCCACCCTCGGCCACGGCGAGTTCTTCGGCGAGATGTCGATCCTGGGCGACCGCCCGCGCTCCGCCACCGCGACGGTCGCGGAGGACGCCAAGATCCTCGTCATCGACTCGCGGACCTTCGAGGCGATGATCAGGTCGAGCGGCGAGATCGCGCTCAGGATGATCAAGAAGCTCGCCGAGCGGCTGCAGGCGGCGGACGATCAGATCTCGAACCTCCTCTTCCGCGACGGCTCGAGTCGCGTCGTGCACTACCTCGCGACGGCGGCGGAGCGTGTCGCGCGCTCGCCGGGCCCGGTGCGACTCCCGGTGACACGCGAGCAGCTGCCGGCGCTCGTCGGCCTCGCGCCGTCGCAGGTCGAGGAGGCGCTCTCGAAGCTCCTGCGCGCCCGGATCGTCTCCCTCGAGCCGGACGCGGTCGTGGTCCCCGAGGTGGCGAAGCTGCGCCACTTCCTCGAGTTCCTGCAGATGAGGGCGCAGCTGGGAGACGCGGCGTGAGGCTGCGCGTCCTGGGCTGCTCCGGCGGCGAGCTCCCCCGCCACAGGACGACGTGCTTCCTCGTGGACCGGAGCCTCGCCATCGACGCGGGCGCGCTCACCGCCACGCTCTCGCTCGACGAGCTCCTCGACATCGACGACATCGTCCTCACCCACGCGCACCTCGACCACGTGAAGGACGTCCCACTCCTGGCGGACCTCCTCATCGGGCGGAGGCGGAAGCCGGTCGTCGTGCACGCGTCGACGGACTGCGCGCGCACCCTCCGCGGGAGCATCTTCAACGACCGGCTCTGGCCCGACTTCACCCGCCTCCCCGACGCGCGTCGCCCGGTCCTCACCATCAAGGCCTTCGACCCGCGGCGCAGCTTCAAGGTCGGGCGCTACACGCTGCGGCCGGTGCCCGTCGCCCACCCCGTCGAGTCGGTGGGGTTCGTGCTCTCCGGCGGCGCTGGCGCCATCGCGATCTCGGGTGACACGGGGCCGACGACCGCCTTCTGGGGAGCGGTGAACGCGGCCGAGAACCTGCGCGCGCTCCTCGTCGAGACGAGCTTCCCCACGCGGCTGCAGGGGCTCGCCGACGCTTCGGGGCACCTCACGCCGGCGACGCTGGCGATCGAGCTCTCGAAGCTCGAGCGCAACGGCTTCCCCATCTACCTGTACCACCTGAAACCCGCCTTCGCGGCGGAGCTGCGCCGCGAGCTGGCCTCGATGAAGCTGCAGCACGTCCGCGTCCTCGCGAGGGGGGACGAGATTCACTTCTAGGTGACCACCGCCATGGCCTGGTTCTCGAAGACGAAGAAGCTGAAGCCGCAGGACGGCGCCCTCAAGGGCGCGCCGCAGGCCGCCGCCAAGGGCGAGGCGCTCTGGCAGAAGTGCGCCGCCTGCGGCCAGGTCGTCTACACGCAGGACTGGGAGCGGAACTGGAACGTCTGCCCCCTGTGCGCCCACCACGACGCGCTGCCGGTGCGCCGCCGGCTCGAGATGGTGCTCGACCCCGGCACGTTCGAGGAGCTCGACGCCGAGCTCGCCCCCCAGGATCCGCTGGGCTTCGTGGACGCGAAGAAGTACCGCGACCGCCTGAAGAGCACCGCCAAGAACACGGGGATGAAGGACGCCTTCGTCTCCGGCGCCGGCGCCATCGACGGGCGCCCGGTCTCGATCGGCAGCTTCGCGTTCGAGTTCATGGGCGGGTCGATGGGCTCGGTCGTGGGCGAGAAGGTCGCCCGCGTCTTCGACCGCGCCTACGAGCGGCGCGTGCCCGCCATCGTCTTCAGCTCCACCGGCGGGGCGCGCATGCAGGAGGGGATCTTCTCCCTCATGCAGATGGCGAAGACCGCCGCCGCGCTGAACCGCTTCCGCGCGGTGCGCAAGCCCTACGTCTCGGTCATGCTCCACCCGACCACGGGCGGCGTCGCGGCGAGCTTCGCTTGGCTCGGCGACGTCATCATCGCCGAGCCGAAGGCGCTCATCGGCTTCGCCGGCCCGCGCGTCATCGAGCAGACCATCCGCGAGAAGCTGCCCGAGGGCTTCCAGCGCTCCGAGTTCCTGCTCGAGCACGGCATGATCGACGCGATCGTGAAGCGGCCCGAGATGCGGCAGAAGCTGTCGCAGCTGCTCACGCTGCTCGCGTGACCGATCCGCACGCCTACCTCGCCTCCCTCCAGCCGCTCACCGTCCGGCTCGGGCTCGAGCGCATGGAGCGCGCGCTCGACGCGCTCGGGCGCCCCGAGCGCGGGCTCCGCGTGCTGCACGTCGCCGGGACGAACGGCAAGGGCTCGACCTGCGCGATGGCGGCCCAGGCGCTGCGCGAGGCGGGGCACCGCACCGGGCTCTACACCTCGCCCCACCTCGTCCGCTTCAACGAGCGCATCGCGCTGGACGGCGAGCCCGTGGGCGACGCCGCGCTCTCGCGGCTCTCGGGTGAGGTGCGCCGCGCCTGCCCGTGGCACGACGCCGGGGCGGAGGGCGAGCGGCTCACCTACTTCGAGTTCGCGACGCTCCTCGCGCTCCTCCACTTCGCCGAGGCGGGCGCGGGCGCGGTCGTGCTCGAGGTGGGCCTCGGCGGCCGCTTCGACGCGACGAACGCGGTCCGGCCCGTCGCGTGCGCGGTGAGCCGGATCGGGCTCGATCACACCGAGCTGCTCGGCGGCACCCTCGACGCCATCGCGCGCGAGAAGGCGGGCATCTTCAAGCCGGGGGTGCCGGCGGTCGTCGCGCACGCTCAGCCGCCCGAGGCGATGGCCGCGCTGCGCGACGAGGCGCGGCGCCGGCGCACGCCGCTCACGGTCGCTTCCGCCGCCTATCCGGGCGCGATCGCGCTCGAGGGCCCGCACCAGCGGGGGAACGCGGCGCTCGCCGCGTCGGCGCTGCACCTCCTCGACGCGGCGGGGGTGCGCGTGCCCGAGGAGGCGGTGGCTCGAGGCATCGCCTGCGCGCGCTGGCCCGGCCGGCTCGAGACTGTGGACGGCGTCCTGCTCTACGGCGCGCACAACCCGGACGGCGCGGCGGCGCTGGCGGTGGCGCTCCCGGCGCTCCACCCGGGCCGGCGCGTCGAGCTCGTCTTCGGCGTCCTCGCCGACAAGGACCACGCGGGCATGCTCGCCGCGCTCGGCCCGGGGGTCCACGGCCTCCACCTCGTCGCGCCGCGCTCGCCGCGCGCTCGAGCGCCGGAGACGTACCTCGAGCTCGCGCGCGCGGCGTGCCCCCGCACGGACGTGCACGGCACCGTCATGGAGGCGATCGCCTGCGCGCGTCGCGCGGCGGGCTCGGCCGGGGTCGTGTGCGTCGCGGGATCGCTCTACCTGGTCGGTGACGCGCGGGCGCTCCTCGCGGGTTGACGCGAGCTCGCGGGCGCTCGCCCGCTCGCCGGCGATCGCCGGGCCCGCCGCCTCGCCGCCGCACGCTTCCGCCCACGCACGGCGCGCTTGCTTGTCCCGCGGGCACACGAGTGCGCACCTTGGGAGCGGTGCGTCACCTCGATCTCCACGACTCTGACGGCCCGCTCGCTCCTCGCCTCGCTCCTCGCATGGAGGACGTGGACTGGAAGCAGCTCTACCGGAAATCGAGGTACGACGTCCGTACGCGCGACGGTTGGACGCTCGTCGTCACGCGCTACCAGCCGCTGCCGCAGGCGTTCTTGCAGCCGATTCGGGGGGAGCCGCTCCTCCTCGTGCACGGGTTCTCGCAGAACCGCCACGCCTGGACGAGCGGCCAGTTCGTGAAGCACCTCCTCTTCTACGGCGCCGACATCCACATCCTGGAGCTGCGCGGCCACGGCCTCTCGTCCGTCGCGCTGCAGCGCGAGCGAGCTGCCGCGGCGGGCTCGCCCCTCCCGGCCGACATCGACTACGACTGGGACATCGACAGCTACTTCCTCGAGGACCTCCCCGCCGCCGTCGCCGCGGTGAAGCGCGTCACGCGGCGGCCGACGATCTTCTACTGCGGCCACTCGCTCGGGGGGATGCTCGGGTATGGCTACGCCTCCCTCGCGAGCGATCTCGCCGGGCTCGTCACGATCGGCGCGCCGGGCGATCCCGGGAAGGGCTTCCTGCCCCTGCGCCTGCTCGCACACCTCGGGCCCGCGCTCGAGCTCGCGGTGGACGCTGCGCTCCTCGCGCGGTGGGGGCGCACCTGGGCCGGCTGGCAGGTGCGCGAGGGGCTGCGCCGGCGCCTCGAGCGGACGCCCGCGCTCGCCTCCCGGCTGGTGGCGCTGCTCGGGGCGCGCACGCGGCCCGAGCGCCGGCGTTTCCAGTACTACCCGTTCGATCTCCTGCTGCGCCGCATCGAGCGCGCCCTCGCGAACCCGCGCACGTTCGACGCGTGGGAGCGCCTGGCGCGCCACCACGCGTTCCTCGCGAACCCGGCACAGATCACGCTCCACGAGGTGCGCTGGCTGTTGCGCGAGGGGGGCGACCGCGAGCCGCGCAAGGTGGTCGCGCAGCTGTCGCGCTGGATCCGCGACGGCGAGCTGCGCTGCTACCGGACGGGGTATGACTTCCGGGCGCACTTCAAGGACATCCGGATTCCGATGGCGATCATCTTCGGCGACCTCGATCCGCTGGCGAGCATCGCCTCGACGAAGGAGGTCTACCGCAGCGCGGGCAGCGAGTACCTCCTGTGGCGCCCGGTGAAGGGGAACAGCCACCTCGAGCTGACGATGGGGCGCGACATCCGCCAGGTCTGCTTCGACGTGAAGAACCTCGTCGAGTTCGCGCGGAAGTATCCGGCCGAGCAGAGCGCGCGAGCGGAGGAAAACACCCACATCCGCGGAACATGACGCCTTTTTTGGGTGCCGTCTGACCGCGTGCTATCGTGCGACCGCCAGGTCATCCCGAAGGTCGGCGCGAAGCGCTCGCCGACCTCCGACCGGAGCGTACGATGCGCAAGTCCACCTTCTTCGTCGCCACGCTGCTCGCCGCTTCCGGCACCGCCCGCGCACAGCCCGCGGACCTGAACCTCGTCTCGAAGGTGGAGGTGAGGAGCCAGGGCGGCGCGATCGTCGTCACGATCGAGGGATCCAAGCCGCCGAACTTCACGACCTTCTCGATGGTCGACCCGCCGCGCTTCGTCATCGACCTGTCGGAGAGCGCGTTCAAGGGCGTGCCCGAGGACATCGACCCCGGAGACGGGGTCATCAACGTCGTCAAGAACCTCTCCTACGGCAGCGACGTCGCCTCCATCGCGCGCGTCATGATCGCGTTCCTGCGCGACGTCGATCCGCCGGACGTGCAGGCGGCGGGGACGACGCTCGTCGTGAAGATCGCGAAGCCTTCGGGGGCGGGGGCCGTCGCCGCGGCTCCGCCTGCCGAGCAGCGCGCGCCCGCCGCCGCGCCCGCACGCGTCGCCGCGGCGCCACCCCGGGTCGAGCCCGCTCCGGTGGCCGCCGCGCCCGCTCCGCCTCCGGCCGCGACGCCGCCCGTCCGCGACGCCGTCGGGGAGGCGAACGCGCGCGCCGAGGCGCGCGCCAGGGCGAAGGCCGAGGCGGACGCGAAGGCCGCGGCCGAGGCGGCTGCACACGAGGCGGCGCTCGCGAAGCTCGACCCGGAGGCGCGCGCCGTGGCGGAGGCCGCCGAGGCGCGAGCCAAGATCGAGGCCTACGCCCGGGAGCAGGCCGAGGCCGAGGCGAAGACGAAGGCGGTCGCGAAGGCGAAGGCCGAGCGCGAGGCGCGCGAGGCCGCGGTGCAGGCGCGCGCCGAGGCGGCCGCCGCCGCCAACGTCCTGCCGATGACGGAGGAGGCGAAGCGCGCCCGCGCCGAGGAGCAGGCGCGCCAGGACAAGGAGAACGATGAAGTCGGGGCCTGGAAGGAGGCGCGCCGCGCCGAGGAGGCCGCGCGCGGCGACGAGGGCAAGGCGAAGGTGACGCGCCTCTCCGCGGCCGCGAAGGCGGAGGAGGAGGCGCGCAAGCAGGCCGAGGTCGAGGAGCGCGACCGCGCCGCGGCCGAGGCGCGCGTGCGCGTCCTCCGCGCCAAGGAGGCGCGCGCGAAGGAGGCGAACGAGCCGTTCTCGCCGGCGGACGTGAAAGCCCTCGCCGAGGCGGAGCAGGCCGTCATCGACACGCAGAACCGGGTCGAGGCGGCCGCCCGCAAGCGCGACGCCGAGGCGAAGGCCCGCACCCAGGCCGAGCTGCAGGTGCGCGCGGAGGCCGAGAAGGCGAAGGCCGAGCGCGAGGAGCTGGAGCGGATCGAGGCCGAGAAGGCCAAGGCGCGCGCGGAGAGCGAGGCCCTGGCGTCGGCCGACGCGAAGGCGCAGGCGGAGCGCGAGGAGCAGGAGCGCAACGAGGCGGTCACGCGCGCGCTCGACAAGGCCAAGGCCGAGCTGAAGGCGGCCGAGGACGCCAAGGCGGCGCAGGACGCGCGGACGAAGGCGCGCGCGGGGGAGCAGGCGCAGGCCAAGGCAGCGGAGGAGTCGAAGCCGCGCCCACTCACGGCGAAGGAGAAGAAGGAGCTCGCCCGCCGCGAGGCGGCGGAACGCGCCCAGGCCGCGAAGGAGGCGAAGCTCGCCGCGAGGCGCGAGGCGGCGGAGCGCGCCAAGGCGGAGAAGGAGGCGAAGCTCGCGGCGAGGCGCGAGGCGGCGGAGCGCGCCAGGGCAGAGAAGGAGGCGAAGCTCGCGGCGAGGCGTGAGGCGGCCGAGCGCGCCAGGGCGGAGAAGGAGGCGAAGCTCGCGGCGAGGCGCGAGGCGGCCGAGCGCGCCAGGGCGGAGAAGACCGCGAAGCTCGCCGCGGCGCGCGAGGAGAAGGCGCAGGCGGCGGGCGAGCGCGAGGCGGCCGAGGGCGTGGAACCAGCCGCGGGCGTGGACGCTGAGGCGCGCGCCCTCGCCGCGTCGGAGCGGCCGCGCCAGATCCGCGAGGTCGGATTCCGGCAGCTCGCCGACGTGTCGCGCGTCTTCGTGCGCGTCTCGGAGACGCCCCGCTTCACCATCGTCGAGGCCGGCGAGCGGCTCATCCGCGTCGAGCTTCCCAACACGCGCGTGGTGCGCAAGAACGACGCGCGCTTCCTCGACACCTCGTTCTTCCCCGGCGCGGTGGCGATGGTCACGCCGCGGCGCCAGGGCACGAGCACCGTCCTCGAGATCGCGCTCAAGGAGAAGGTCGCGTACCAGCAGCGCGTGGAGGGCGACACGCTCTCCATCGACTTCGAGCGCCCGGCGGCGCTGAAGCCGCGCGCCGCGGCTCCCGCAG
>DASWDS010000438.1:0-5285 GCA_036395165.1 Anaeromyxobacteraceae bacterium
TCGCCCACGGGGAGGACGAGGATCGGCGGCGCGCCGGGCGCGAGCGCGAGCGCGGCGCCGCGAGAGGGATCGACGCCGGCGGTCGCGAGCGCGGCCGGGTCGAGCGGGTCGAACCCGAGCTGCGCGCGCACGGCCTCGAGCGCCGCGGCGAGGTCGGCGGCGGCCGGGAAGCCGAGCGCGGTGCGCACGAGCGGCGCCAGGTCCTCCTGCGCGGACCGGAGGCTGGGGACGACGACCGCGAGCGGGGTGTCGGGCGCGAGGAAGCGCTCCGGGGGCGGGCCGCCCGCGCCGCCGCAGCGCGCACAGCCGGCGGCGACGACCACGGCGAGGGAGACGAGCGCGGTCGCGACGGCCGGACCGTTCCGCATCCAGCATGCTTTACCATGTTAAACACGCGCGCATGATCTTCTCGGCCGTGGACGACGCCCCCATCGCCCTCGACCTGCTGCCCGACTGGACCGCCCTCCTCGGCGACCCCGCGCGGCGGCTCGAGCTGGAGGTCGGCTCGGGGCACGGCGGCTTCGCGCTCGCCTTCGCGCAGGCGTTCCCGGAGCGAGCCTTCGTCGCCATCGAGCAGCGCCGCAAGTTCGCCGACGAGCTGCGCGCGCGGGCGGAGGAGCGCGGCCTCCGGAACCTCGTCGCGCTGCGGGGAGACGCCCGGCTCCTCGCGCCGCGCCTGTTCCGGGCGGGCTCGCTCGCGGCCGTCCACGTCCACTTCCCCGACCCGTGGTGGAAGCGGCGCCACCACCACCGGCGCCTGGTGGACGACGGCATGTCCCGGCTCCTCCTCGGCCTGCTCGCGCCGGGCGGGCTCCTCGACTTCCGCACCGACGTGGAGCGCTACGCGATCGAGGCCGTCGCCCGCCTCGAGGCGATCGGCTTCGTGAACGAGGCGGGGAGCGGCCGCTTCGCCGGCCGGGCGGAGGGCGACATCCCGTCCACGCGCGAGAAGCGGTACCTCGCGACGGGGCAGCCCGTCTGGCGGCTGCGGCTGCGCAGGCCGTGAGGCAGACTGGAATGTGATGCGGCTCGCCTTCCTCCTGGCCCTGGCCCTGGCGTGCGCGGCGCGCGAGCCGACGCCCGACGCGACCTACCGCGCCTTCGCGCGCGCGGCGGGCGAGCGCGACGCGGAGCGGACCTGGGGGCTCCTCTCCTCCGACACGCGCGCCTGGCTCGACGCGCAGGCGAAGGCGGTGGCGGCGTCGGCTCCGGGCGTGGTCGCCCCGACGGGCCGCCAGCTCGTCCTCGGCGACGCCGCGCTCGCGCACAGACCGCTCGCGTCGGTGCTCGTCCTGCGCGAGTCGCCCGAGCGCGCGCTGGTGGAGGCGACGGAGGAGGGCGGAGCGAAGCGCGAGGTGGAGCTCGTCCGCGAGGACGGGTCGGGATGGCGCGTGCGCATCCCGCCGCCGCCGGGGAGCTGATGGCGAAGCCCGCGGCCCCGACGCCGCGGTGGACCGCGCCTCGAGCGGGTGTTATCACACACCTCTTTTCCGAGAGCCCTGCCCACATGAAGAACCTGACCGCCGCCCAGATCCGCGACGCCTTCCTGCGCTTCTTCGAGGCGCGCGGGCACCGGCGCGTGCCGAGCTCGTCGCTCGTCCCGCAGAACGACCCGACGCTCCTCTTCACGAACGCCGGGATGGTCCAGTTCAAGGACGTCTTCACCGGCCGGGAGCGGCGCGAGTACCGCCGCGCGACCAGCTCGCAGAAGTGCGTCCGCGCCGGCGGCAAGCACAACGACCTCGAGAACGTCGGGTTCACGGCGCGTCATCACACGTTCTTCGAGATGCTGGGCAACTTCTCCTTCGGCGACTACTTCAAGAAGGACGCCATCGCCTGGGCATGGGAGCTCGTCACGAGCCCCGAGTGGCTCGCCATCCCCAGGGAGCGGCTCGCCGCCACCGTCTTCGCCGGCGAGGGCGGCATTCCGTGGGACGAGGAGGCGTACGAGCTGTGGAAGGCGCAGGGCGTCCCCGAGGGGCGCATCCTGAAGCTCGGCGCGAAGGACAACTTCTGGGCGATGGGGGAGACCGGTCCCTGCGGGCCGTGCTCCGAGCTCCACTACTTCCAGGGGAACGACATCGCCTGCGCCGAGGAGAAGGCGGGCCGGACCTGCCAGGGGGTCGCCTGCGACTGCGACCGCTGGCTCGAGATCTGGAACCTCGTCTTCATGCAGTTCGAGCGCAGCCAGGAGGGCGGCCTCACGCCGCTGCCGAAGCCCTCCATCGACACGGGCGCCGGGCTCGAGCGCATCGCGGCGGTCGTGCAGGGCAAGCGCTCGAACTACGACACCGACCTCTTCCAGCGCATCATCGAGGCGATCGCGAAGGTGTCGGGGAAGCGCTACGGCGCGAACGGCGACGACGACGTCTCCATGCGCGTCATCGCCGACCACGCGCGCGCCACGGCGTTCCTCGTCGGGGACGGCGTCCTGCCGTCGAACGAGGGGCGCGGGTACGTGCTCCGCCGGATCATGCGGCGCGCCATCCGCCACGGGAAGCGCCTCGGGCTCGAGAAGCTCTTCCTCGCCGGCGTGTGCGGCGCCGTGATCGACGAGATGGGCAGCGCCTACCCGGAGATCCGGGAGAACCGCGCCTTCGTCGAGAAGGTGGCGCTCACGGAGGAGGAGTCCTTCCGGCGCACCCTCGACAAGGGCCTCGCCATCCTCGAGGAGGAGATGGAGCGGCTCGTCGAGGCGGGCGAGAAGGTGATCCCGGGGAAGGTGGCGTTCCAGCTCTACGACACCTTCGGCTTCCCGATGGACCTCACCCGCACCATCGCGGCGGAGCGCGCCTTCGAGGTGGACGAGCTCGGCTTCGACAAGGCCATGGCGGAGCAGCGCGCGCGCTCCGAGTGGAAGGGCTCGGGCGAGGCCGCGGTCGGCGACCTGCACAAGCAGATCGCGGGCGAGCTGGGCGAGACGAAGTTCCTCGGCTACGACACGACGACCGCGCGCGCCGAGGTGAAGGCGCTCCTCGTGAACGGCGCGCGCGCGGCGCGTGCCGGGAAGGGCGACGCCGTCGAGCTGGTCACCGCCGCGACGCCGTTCTACGGGGAGTCGGGCGGCCAGGTCGGCGACCAGGGCAGCATCGCCGCGCCGGGCGGCCGGATCGCGGTGAAGGACGCGCAGCGGCCGGTGCCGGGCATCATCGTCCACGTGGGCGAGGTCACCGAGGGCGAGATCGCCGTCGGCGACGTGGTGGAGCTGTCGGTGGACGAGGCGCGGCGCGACCTCGTCCGCGCCAACCACTCCGCGACGCACCTCCTCCACTACGCGCTGCGGGAGCGCCTCGGCGAGCACGTGAAGCAGGCCGGCTCGGTGGTCGCGCCCGACTACCTGCGCTTCGACTTCTCGCATTTCCAGCCGCTCACGCCGGAGGAGGCGCGCGACGTCGAGACGACGGTGAACGAGCTCGTGCGCCGCAACGACGCGACCGACACCGACGTGCTCGAGCTCGAGAAGGCGCGCCAGACCGGCGCGATGATGATCTTCGGCGAGAAGTACGGCGACCGCGTGCGGGTCGTCCGGATCGGCCCGTCGAAGGAGCTGTGCGGCGGCACGCACGTGCGGCGCACCGGCGACATCGCCTTCTTCAAGATCGGGAGCGAGGAGTCGATCGCCGCCGGCGTGCGCCGGATCGTGGCCTACACAGGCCCGAAGGCGGTGGAGCTCGCGCAGCGCACCGACGAGGAGCTGAGGCGCGCCGCGGCGCTGCTCAAGGCGGGCGCGTTCGAGGTGGCGGCCAAGATCGAGCAGGCGCAGAAGCGGCTCCGGGAGCTCGAGCGCGCGCTCGAGGAGGCCAAGTCGAAGGTCGCCACCGCGCGCTCGGGCGACCTCGCGAGCCAGGCTCGCGACGTGAACGGCGTGAAGGTGCTCGCCGCCCGCGTCGAGGGCGACGGGAACGCGCTCCGCGACCTCGCGGACAAGCTGCGCGACAAGCTCGCGCGCGGCGTCGTGGCGCTCGGGAGCGAGCAGGACGGCAAGGCTGTCCTCCTCGTGGCGGTCACGAAGGACCTCGTCGGGAAGCTGAAGGCGGGCGATCTCGTGAAGGAGGCCGCGAAGCTCGTCGGCGGGAAGGGCGGCGGCAAGCCGGACCTGGCGCAGGCGGGCGGCCCCGACCCCGCCGGGATCGAGAAGGCGCTCGCCAGGGTCGAGGAGCTGGTCAGGGCGGCGACCGCCTGACGCGCGGCGCTCGAAGCCGGAGCACATCCGGGTCGAAGCAGCGCGAGGCGCGAAGTCAAGCGGCGGGTGCAGGGGGCGTGGCGGCGCGCGCCGCTCCCATTTGACCCCGGCGCGCGCGGGGTCCTACCATTCGTCAGCTCGGAGGATCGACGCACGTCGCGCAGCTCGCCCAGAACGAAGTGGCCGATGGCGGTCGTCGATCTCGCCGACGCGCGCGACGATCGACGCCTCCGCGATTACCAGGCGCGGCTGTGCACCGTCGTCGACACGAACCGCAAGGCGCTCTCGCGGCTCTTCCAGAGCGGCCTCATCTTCAGCCGCGCCGGGGCGCGCCTCGGGCGCGACCTCCTGCTCGCGCACCAGCACCTCGTGAAGGTGGCGGACCTGCTCTCCCGCCTCGGCGATCTCACCCAGGACGGCACGCGCGGCCGCCGCGACGCAGAGGCCGAGGCGCTGTACGCGCAGGTGCAGGCGCTGCTCGCGCGCACGAGCGAGCTCTCCGCGCGCAGCGACGGCCTCCTCGCGCGCGAGCGGTAACGGAGGAAGCCACGCATGACCGCCACCGCGCGTGATCTCCTCGCCATGAAGAACAGCGCCGTCGTCTACACCTGCTCGCCCGAGGCGAGCGTCGAGGAGGCGTGCCGCGCGCTGCGTGACCGGCGGGTGGGGTGCCTCGTGGTCGTGCGCGAGGAGGAGGTGCAGGGGCTCCTCTCCGAGCGCGAGGTCGCGGCGCGGGTGGTCGCGCAGGGGCTCGACCCCGCGGCGACGCGCGTGCGCGAGGTGATGCTGCGCGAGGTCGCGACCGTGACGCTCGAGACGCCCTGCGCCGAGGTGGAGGCGCTCCTGCGCGAGCGGCGGGTGCGGCACCTCCCCGTCCTCGGCGCGCGGGGGCTCCTCGGCGTCGTGTCGCTCGGAGACGTGGCGCGCTTCTACGCGGCGCGCGAGCGCTCGATCGCGGCGGGCGCGCCTGCCCCCGCCCTCCAGTGACGCGCGCGTGAACCTCGTCGCAGGCCGGGGCGGCATGCGGGGTCCACCCGCGAGGTGACCATGCGCACGCTCTTGCTCGCGGCCGCGATCGCCGCGGCCCTCC
This sequence comes from Anaeromyxobacteraceae bacterium, assembly GCA_036395165.1. GTDB lineage: Bacteria > Myxococcota > Myxococcia > Myxococcales > Anaeromyxobacteraceae > Anaeromyxobacter_A. The sequence continues at coordinate 5,274 of DASWDS010000438.1, forward strand.
ACCCCGTCCAGA
>DASWDS010000439.1:0-3763 GCA_036395165.1 Anaeromyxobacteraceae bacterium
CGGTGAGGTTCCGCTCGGTGTCGTCGACGACGAGGACCTCGAGCGGCGCCGCCGCGTCGGCCGGCGTGAAGCCGAACGCGTCCGCCGGACCCGGAACAGGAACCGCGTAGCCCATGAGCCCTCTCGAGCGAGGGATGAGGCATGGCGCCGAAGAGCCTGGTTTCCCACCCCCTGGAGGGGAACGCCCCGCGTCGGAACCGCAAGCTCCTGCTCCCGCGAGGGCGACGTCGCGTCCGGCGGCCGCGATCGAGGGCGCCGAACGGACCCCAGCCGAGGCGCCGCCCGGGTTATGACGTCGCGATGGACCCGCTGCCCATCGACGGCCTCCTGCCCGAGATCGCGGCATCGCTTCGCAAGGAGCCGGCGCTCGTCCTCGAGGCCCCGCCCGGCGCCGGGAAGACCACGCGCGTGCCGCGGGCGATCCTGGAGGCCGGTCTCGCGGGCGGAGGCGAGGTCGTCGTCCTCGAGCCTCGGCGGCTCGCGGCCCGGCTCGCGGCGCGGCGCGTCGCGGACGAGCTCGGCGAGCGCCCTGGCCACACCGTCGGCTGGCAGGTGCGGTTCGAGGACGTGACCGGACCCGAAACGCGGATACGCTACGTGACCGAGGCGCTGCTCACGCGACGGCTGCTCGCCGCGCCGGCCCTCCCGGGCGTGGGCGCCGTGATCCTGGACGAGTTCCACGAGCGCCACCTCCAAGGGGACCTCGCGCTGGCGCTCCTGCACCGCCTGCAGCGCACCGGCCGACCCGACCTGAAGCTCGTCGTCATGTCCGCCACCATCGAGGCGGCGCCGGTGGCGCGCTTCCTCGGCGCGCCCTCGCTGCGCTCGGAGGGTCGCGCCTTCCCGGTCACCGTCGAGTTCCTCTCCCCGGAGGAGGCCGCGCGGGACGCCCGGCTGGAGGAGCGCGTCGCGAGCGCCGTCCGGCGCGTGCTGCGGGAGGAGCCGGATGGGCACGTCCTCGTCTTCCTCCCGGGCGCGGCCGAGATCCGGCGCGCGCGCGAGCGCCTCCAGGGGCTCGAGTCGGGCGGGGTCGAGGTGCTGCCGCTCCACGGCGACCTCGCGCCGGACGAGCAGGATCGCGCCGTCCACGCCTCCTCACGTCGCAAGGTGATCCTCTCCACCAACGTCGCCGAGACCTCCGTGACGATCGAAGGCGTGGTGGCGGTCGTCGACGCCGGGCTCGCGCGCGTCGCCGCGCACTCGCCGTGGTCGGGGCTGCCCACCCTCGAGCTGCGCAAGGTGAGCCGCGCCTCGGCGGCGCAGCGCGCCGGGCGTGCCGGCCGGACGCGCGCGGGGAGGTGCCTGCGCCTCTACACGCGCCACGATCACGACGGGCGCCCCGAGTTCGACGTCCCCGAGATCCGCCGCGAGGACCTGGCCGAGACCGCGCTGGCGCTCGCGTCCGCCGGGGCGGACGACCTCGCCTGGCTCGAGCCGCCGCCCGAGGCGTCGTGGAGGGCGGCGCAGGGGCTGCTGCGGCGCCTCGGCGGGCTCGACGAGGCGGGGCGCATCACCCCCCGCGGGCGACGCCTCCTGCGCTTCCCGCTCCACCCGCGGCTCGCGCGGCTCGTGGTCGCGGCGGACGAAGCCGGCGCCGGCGCCGAGGGCGCGCTCCTCGCGGCCCTGCTCGGCGAGCGCGACATCCGGGAGCGCTGGGAGCTCGACCGCGGCGCGACGCCGCCGACCGGGCCCTCCGACCTGCTCGAGCTCGCGGCGGTGTTCGACGAGGCCGCACGGGCGCGGTTCGCCGAAGGCAAGCTCAGGGCGCTCGGGCTCGTGGGCGGCGCGGTGCAGACGGTGGAGCGGGCGCGGAGGCAGATCGCGAGGCTCGTCCGAGAGCGCCCGACCGGAACCTCGACCCGGACCGATCCGCCCCCCTCTCCCTGGAAGGGAGAGGGCGGGGGAGAGGGTCGGCCGTCGACGGAGCAGGCGCTCCTCGTCGCGACGCTGCTGGCTTTTCCGGATCGCGTCGCGCGGCGGCGATCGGCGGGGTCCGACGAGGTGGTGCTCGCGGGCGGTGGCAGCGCGCGGCTCGCGCGGGAGAGCGTCGTCCGCGACTCGCCGCTCCTCGTCGCGGTGGACGCGGAGGAGCGGCGCGCGCGCGCCGGTGCGCGGCCCGGCGCGGCGGGCGTGGTGGTGAGGCTCGCGAGCGCGGTCACGCAGGAGATGCTGCTCGACGCCTTCCCGGACGCGCTCCGGTACGAGGTGGACGTGCGCTGGAACGCGGAGGCGGAGCGCGTGGACGCCTTCGAGCGCCTCCTCTACGAGGACCTCGTCCTCGAGGAGACGCGCGCGCAGCGCGCCGGGCCGGAGCAGGTGGCCGCCGTGCTGGCGGAGGCCGCGCTCACCAAGGGGCCGCGCGCCTTCGCGGTCGAGGGCGCCCTCGACCGGCTCGTGGCCCGGATCGCGTTCGCGGCCCGCCACGCGCCGGAGAGCGGCCTCGCGGCTCCGTCGGAGGCCGACCTCGCCGGCGCGCTCCGCGCCGCGTGCGACGGCCGGCGCAGCTTCGCGGAGCTGCGCGAGGCCGGGCTGGAAGGCGCCCTCCTCGCGCGGCTCTCGCCCGCGCAGCGGAGCGCGCTCGAGCGGCTCGCGCCGGACCGGGTCACCCTGCCCGGCGGTCGCGCAGTGCGGGTGCAGTACGAGCAGGGCGAGAAGCCGCCCTTCATCGAGAGCCGTCTGCAGGACTTCTTCGGGATGGCCGACGGGCCGAAGCTCGCCGGAGGCCGCGCGCCGCTGGTCCTGCACCTCCTCGCGCCGAATCAGCGCGCGGTGCAGGTGACGACCGACCTGGCGGGCTTCTGGGAGCGCCACTACCCCGCGCTCCGCCGCGAGCTCATGCGGCGTTACCCGCGCCACGCCTGGCCCGAGGACCCGCTGCGCGCCGAGCCGCCCGCGCCGCGGGGGAGGCGGTGAGCCGGGGCCGGTCCGAGTCACCGTCTCTCCCCGTCTCTCCCCATGACACTCCATCCACTTCGCATCATCCATGCCGATAGGGCACGTCACGACACGTTCCTGCGATACATTCCGCGCGTCTTCCCGCGGCTCGACTTTCGTCCCTGGTACTTGCGAGGCGGCTGGACGTCCACATACGAGGCGTATGCCTTGGCCCAGGGTGACGAGATCGTCGCCAACGTGTCGGTCATGCGCATGCGTTCGCTGATTGGCGGCCGGGACGTGCGTGGCGCGCAGCTCGGTGCGGTCGGTTGCGTCCCCGAGATGCGCGGACACGGCCTGATGCGACTCCTCCGAAATGGCAGCGGCTCGAGGCCATGTCTCCCCTGCGGGCACCGCACGGTCATGGCAGTGGCGCCCCTCCCCCACGTCGTGGTCTCCTCTCGACATGGCCGACGACGTCCGCCGCTACGAGCGCATCGAGATCGAGCTGCCCTGCCGGCTCTACATCCCGGGCGAGCAGGGGCTCCGGTTCGAGGCCTTCACGCGCTCCTCGAACCTCGGGCTGGGCGGGGTCTTCGTCGAGAGCTCGTTCCTGCTCCGCGAGGGCGTCGAGCTGTACGTCGAGCTGACGCTCCCGGAAGGCCCGCTCGCGATCCGCGCGCGCGTCACCCACGTCTCGCCGCTCGACACGGCGCCGAGCGGGATGGGGATCGAGTTCCTCGACGTGGACGCCCGCGGGCGCGAGACGCTCCTCCGCTACTTCGCGCCCGAGCACTACCGCCGCTTCTTCGCCGACTTCGTCGAGGAGTTCCCGCACCTCGACGCTAGGCTGCCGCTGCGAGACGTCGCGCTCGTGCTGAACCTCTGG
>DASWDS010000440.1:0-3327 GCA_036395165.1 Anaeromyxobacteraceae bacterium
CACCTCGGCGCGCGCCGGCCGGTAGAACGTCGAGTTCACCTCGACCGTCTCGAACCACCGGGCGAGGTAGGCAAGCGGATCGAAGCCACGAGGCGCCGGCTTCGGGTACACCGCGCCGCGCCAGTCCGGGTAATCCCATCCTGCCGGTCCGAAGCGGATCACTGCATCTCACAGCGGCGGGCAGTTCATGTGATTCCCCAGCGTCACAGCGCCGCTGTGAGCTGAGATCCGGCGCCTTGCGGCGCCTCTAGCGGGGGGAGAAACTCTCCCCCCGCACCCCCCATCTCGAGCGTCAGTTCAAGTGGCATCCGGACTCATTTATTCACGCAGGGGCGGCCGCGCGCACGGTCTCCACGGGCGAACGGACGATCGGCATCGGGGCGGAGCGCGGCGCGGGCGCCTCCTCGGCCATCGCGAGATCGGACACCGGGGCTTGCGTGCTCAGCGGATCATGCCGGCGCCCACCGTGTCATGGGTGGCCTCGTCGATGATGATGAACGCGCCGGTGGCGCGGCTCTCCTGGTAGGGATCCGCGAAGATGGGCTGCGCCAGCTTGAACGTGACGCGCCCGATGTCGTTCATGGCGAGCCGCTCGGCGGGCATGTGGACGAGCTCGTTCACGTCGACGCGGTAGTCGATGCTCGCGATGGCGGCGCGCGCCTCGCGCGTGGTGTGCCGCAGGATGTACTTCCGCTGCGGCACGAGCGGAGCGTCGCCGAGCCAGCAGACCATCGCGTCCACCTGCCGCGTCACGACGGGCGGATCGCCCGGACGCACGATCATGTCGCCCCGGCCGATGTCGATGTCATCCTCGAGCAGCAGCGTGACCGACTGCTCGCTCGTGGCGCGCTGGAGCGCCTGGTCGTGGATCCGGATCGCCTTCACGCGCGTCTTCAGGCCGGAGGGCAGCACCTGCACCTCGTCGCCGACCGCGATCTCGCCCGACTCGACCTGTCCCATGTAGCCGCGGAAGTCGTGGTGCTCGGGCGTCTGGGGCCGGCAGACGTACTGGACCGGGAAGCGGAACTTCTCCGCCCGCTCGGTGTGCGCCGCGGGCGCCGCCTCCAGGATGTCGAGCAGCGTCGGGCCGTCGTACCAGCCCAGGCGCTGGCCGCGGTCGACCACCATGTCGCCGGTGAGCGCCGAGATGGGCACGAAGCGCGCGTCCGCGATCCCGAGCTTGCGCGCGAAATCGACGTACTCGGCCTGGAGCCGCTCGAACACGTCGCGCGACCAGCCCACCAGGTCCATCTTGTTGATGGCGATGACGAGGTGAGGGATGCCCACGAGGTGGGCGATGAACGAGTGGCGGCGGGTCTGGGTGAGGATGCCCTTGCGCGCGTCGACCAGGATCACCGCCAGGTTCGCGGTCGAGGCGGCCGTGACCATGTTGCGCGTGTACTGCTCGTGCCCGGGCGCGTCCGCGATGATGTACTTGCGCGTGCCGGTCGAGAAGTAGCGGTAGGCGACGTCGATGGTGATGCCCTGCTCCCGCTCGGCCATGAGCCCGTCGGTGAGCAGCGAGAGGTCGACGGCCGAGAGGCCGCGCTTCTCGGACGTCCGAGTGATGGCGTGCAGCGTGTCGGCCAGGATCGACTTCGAGTCGAGGAGCAGCCGGCCGATGAGCGTGCTCTTGCCGTCGTCGACGCTGCCGCAGGTCAGGAACCGGAGCAGGCCGTTGTCGATCTCGGTCTCCGGCGCGCGCTCGAGCGCGTACATCAGAAGTACCCCTCCTTCTTCCGCTGCTCCATCGACGCGTCCGAGGTCTGGTCGTCGAGGCGGGTCGCGCCGCGCTCCGTCACCGTGGTGCAGGCCGTCTCCGCGACGATCTCCTCGAGCGTCGTCGCGGTCGACTCCACGGGCGCCGTGCAGGTGATGTCACCCACCGTGCGAAAGCGGACCGAGACCTCCTCGACCGTCTCTCCGCTCCGCGGCGGCGTCAGCGCGGTGACGGGGACGAGCGCGCCGCCGCGCCGGACGACGGGGCGCCGGTGGGCGAAGTAGATCGACGGCAGCTCCAGCTTCTCCCGCGCGATGTACTGCCACACGTCGAGCTCGGTCCAGTCGGAGATGGGGAAGGCGCGGATGTTCTCGCCCTTGTGGCTGCGGGCGTTGTAGAGGCTCCACAGCTCGGGACGCTGGTTCTTGGGATCCCACTGCCCGAACTCGTCGCGGAACGAGAAGATGCGCTCCTTGGCGCGGGCCTTCTCCTCGTCCCTGCGCGCGCCGCCGATGCAGGCGTCGAAGCCGAACTCGGCGATCGCGTCGAGCAGCGTGACCGACTGGTGCTTGTTGCGCGACTCCCCGGGGTGCTTCAGGACCACCTTCCCCTGCCGGATCGACTCCTCCACGGACCGCACCAGCAGGCGCTCGCCCAGCTCGACCGCGCGCCTGTCGCGGAACGCGATCACCTCGGGGTAGTTGTGGCCCGTGTCGATGTGCAGGAGCGGGAACGGGAACCGGCCGGGCCGGAACGCCTTCTCCGCGATGCGCAGGAGGCACACCGAGTCCTTCCCGCCCGAGAAGAGCAGGGCGGGGGCCGAGCACTGTCCCGCCACCTCGCGGATGATGTGGATGGCCTCGGCCTCGAGCCAGTCGAGGTGGCTCAGGGCGCGCTTCGAACGGGCTTTCACTTGCAGCAAAGGCGGCATCTCCTGCTTCCTGCACGCGGCGGAAGAGACGACAGCCTAAATAACGGACGAACGTCTTGTCAAGCGGATGGCCGGTTCCGCAGGGGTGGCGCGGGACTGAAGCGGCGGCGCGACCGGCGGCAGGCGGACCTCTTCATCGCCGCCGGCGCCATCACAAGCGGCGGCGCTCCGCGGCGACGAGTGTGAACGCGCCGGGTGGGCGGCTGAGGTCCTGGCGCGGTGATACTCGAGCACGTGGGCCCGGCCGTGGGCGCCAGACGCGGAACCATGACAACTCTTATACTTGTGTCATGCACCGCATCACGACCCTCGATCTCCGCGCGCACATGGGCGAGCTCCTCGACCGCGTCCGGCTCCGGTTCGAGTCCTTCGTGGTCGAGCGCAAGGGCCGCGAGGTGGCGGCGATCATCCCTGCCGAGCGCCTGCGCCGGATCGAGGACTTCGCGCGCCGGCGCGCCGCGGAGCTGCAGGCCGTCCAGGACGAGCACGTGCGTGAGAAGGGCCACGACCCCGCGGAGATGGAGCGCGCGATCGCCGAGGCGGCTCGCGAGGTGAATGCCAAGCGCAAGGCCCGCAAGAAGTGATCCACTGGCGCGCGGTCCTCGAGGCGCAGGTCTGGATCAGCGCAGCCATCAACTCCGCCGGGCCAGCGCGGAAGATCGTCGACGAGGCCGTC
>DASWDS010000441.1:0-3242 GCA_036395165.1 Anaeromyxobacteraceae bacterium
GCCGACGGTCACGTCACCGGTGAACTTCTTGTCGAGCAGCGCGCCGTTTTGCCAGATGCGCCGCTCGGCGAGGTCCACCGAGCCCCAGGTCGAGAGCGCGATCTCGAGGTTGCTCGCGAACGGCGTCTTCACCTCGCTCGCGACGATGTTCACGAGCTCGTAGAGCGGCACGGCGGTCTGCAGGCTTCCTTCCCGGAAGTCCTGGCGGCCGAGGAGCAGCGTCGTCGAGCTCGCCTGCACCGTGTCGGCGCGCGAGGTGCTCGCGGCGGCCACCGCCGCGGCGAAGAGAACGAGTCGAAGCCGGTTCTTCATCGATCGTGTCCTCACGGAAGGCTGGTGCGCGAAAACGTGATGAGGCCGTTGATGTGAGCGTCCTTGTTGACCGACGAGATCGTGTACCCGTCGTGGCAGATCCCGCAGTCCGCGGTGCCGGTGGGCGGGTGCTGCGGCCCCGGCGGCGGGATGCTGTGACACGTGCCGCAGTTCGCCTCGTTGACGCCGGCCGTCCAGTCCGGCGTCGTCGTGGTGCGGCCGCTGTTGCCGAAGCCGCCGTGACAGTAGACGTTCGAGCAGGTGTGCGTCGCGAACGTGTAGGAAGGCGTGGGGATCGGCGGGACCTGCGTCTTCGCGAGCGCGCCGAAGACGATCTGCACCGAGTCGTCCACGTGGCCAGGATCGAGCACGGCGCTGGGGACGACGTGGCACTCGTTGCACGCGATGGGCGAGGTGCGCCAGCGCGTGCCGGTGAGGTGCGCCTGGTGCGCGCCGACGGCCGCGGAGTCGGTGCGGCCGGCGACGTCGAGCGGCGGCGCGCTGCGCGGATCGCCGGGCGGCACGTTCTGCGCGGCGCGGTCGCCGTGGCAGCCGCTGCACGCGCCGAGGTTGGCGGCGACCAGGTTCACCTCGCCGTTGACGTGGAGGGCCGGGTCGAGCTGGCCCTGCGCGTCGATCGCGGGCGCGTGGCACCTCACGCAGTTGAGGGCGGTGAGCCCGGACGGGTGGTCCGCGGGTGGGATGGCGTGACACCGTCCGCAGGCGGCCTGATTCTGGCCGACCGCGCCCCAGCTCGGCGCGGTGATGAGGTCCTGCGTCTGACCCTTCAGCGTGGCCCCGTGGCAGTAGACGTTGGAGCAGGTCCGGTCCGGCTGGAACTTGGGCTCATCGGCGCGCGCCGAGCCGGGCTCGGTCTTCGCGGCGAGCGCCGCCGGGTCATCGAACCGCACCACGGCCGGCGGCGGCAGCGGCTTCCCGGTGACGTCGACGATGTGATCGACGTCGTTCACCCGCTGCACGTTCTTGTGGCACTCGAGGCAGGCGAGCTGCTTGTCGAGCGCGCCGCCGTTGGCGTGCACGAGGTGCGCGTCCTTCGCGGGCGGAAATCCGTGGCATGTCGCGCAGGTGGTCTCGCCGACGACCGCCACGGGCCTCGCCTTCCCGCCGCACGCGCCGAGGGCGGCGAAGGCAAGGGTCAGCGAGAGGGCTTCGAGAGCTCGCCGTGTCACCATGTGTTTCGTCCTCCTGCCGCCGGTGGCCAGTCGATCCGCTGCGTCGTCGCGCGATGCGAGCGCTAGGTTCGACTGGCGGGCCGGAACATCGCACAGGCAATGGGAGGCGTCCATTGACGGACATCAGCCGGCGTCGCGATTCCTCACGAATTCCGTGAGCGTGACCCCGGGTCCGGGTTACGATGCCCTCGTGTCCATCCGGTCCAGCGCGCTCGTGAATTCGGCCCTGTATGGGGTGTTGCTGGCATGCGCAGCGCCTCGCCCCGTCGATCGGATGTCGAGCCATGTCGGGCAAAGGCTGCAGCTGTCGGCGCCCGATCTCGACGGGCGCGAGGTGGACGTCGGCGCGGCGGAGGGCAAGGTCCGCGTGGTCGATTTCTGGGCCACGTGGTGCGAGCCCTGCAAAGAGGCGATGCCGGTGCTGGACGCGATGGCGCGCGAGCTCGCCCCGCGCGGGCTCGACGTCTACGGCGTCTCCATCGACGAGGATCGCGCGCAGATCGAGGACTATCTGAAGAGCACGCCGGTCGCGTTCCCGGTGCTCTGGGACAAGGGGGCCGTGCGCGTCTCGCGCTTCGACGTGAGCTACATGCCCGTCACGCTCCTCGTGGACCGGCGCGGCATCATCCGCCACGTGCACCAGGGCTGGGATCCCGCGCGCGGGCGCCAGCAGCGCAAGCAGATCGAGGAGCTCCTGGCGGAGCCCTGACGCGAGGCGTACGGGAGCTCACGCCGTCCGCGCGCTCACCGTGAAGCGGCGCCGCTCGCGCTCGCGCGCGACCGCCTCTCCCCTCCCGGCGGCCGCCGCCGGCCTGAGCCAGAGCACCATCTCGTCCGCCTCCCAGGCGTACGGCGCGCCGTCGAGGAGCACGCGCCCCTCCGACACGGCGGCCGTCGCCTCGCGCAGCGGCAGGTGAGCGAGATCGCGCACCAGCGCCTCGAAGCGCCCCTGCCTCGCGGGGTCGACGAAGAAGAAGTTGTGGCGGGCGGAGTAGGCGGTGTGGAAGTGCGCCGGGCGGATGACGACGCCGCCGAGGTCGAGGCGCCGGGCCATGAGCGCGAGCAGCTCGCCGATCTCGCGCGCCAGGCCGAGCCCCGGCACCTCCTGCCCGGGCAGGGCCGGCCTGATGGCGCTGAACTGCGCGCGCGGGTTCCGCAGGCACAGCCAGTGAACGTACAGGACGTCGCTCCCCTCGAGGCGCCGCCGCTCCACGACGAGCTCGATGAGCAGGTGCTGCGCGCCCGCCCAGTCGCCCATGAGGCTCATCCGCTCGCCGAGGCCCGCCCGGTCGAGCTTGATCCGGAAGCCCGAGTACCCGAGCCGGCGCAGCTGATCGAGGATGCCGTACCGGTAGAGCGCGTGCTCGAGCCCCTCGGCCGTGTAGTAGTTGAGCAGGAGGCGCCGGCGCTGCGGCGCGAGCCCGAGCGCCTCCTCCAGGTCGGCGGACGTGAACTCGGTGTCGCCCAGGTCGCTCGCCCGGAGCTCCGCCGAGATCCCCGCGAAGCGCGCGCCGAGCGGGTCGTAGCGGGCCGGGATCGGCGCGTCGGAGCGGGCCGCGAGCAGCATCGCGGTGCCGGCCAGCACGCGCCACGAGTCGCGGTGGTAGCCGCCGGCGGGCAGCCACACGCTCGCGGTGCCCTCGAGCGCGCGCGCCACCTCGCGGTCGCGCCGCCGCGCCCCGGCGAGCGAGAGCGCGAGCCGGCCGAAGCGATCGCCCGCCAGCACGTCGCCGCCGG
>DASWDS010000442.1:0-7150 GCA_036395165.1 Anaeromyxobacteraceae bacterium
GGCGATCCTCGAGACGCTCGGACGCGTGCCGCGGCACGCCGACGAGGTGGCGCGCGCGGCGGGCGTCGCGCCTGGAGCAGCTCTCTCGGCGCTGCTGGTCCTCGAGCTTCGAGGGCTATGCGAGCAGCGGCCAGGCCATTACTTTCTGCGACCGCGGTGAGGAAGAAGAGGACGATGCCGGTTCAGCCGAAGCCCAAGACGACCGAAGCGAAAGCGAAGACGACCGCCAAGAAGAAGAAGGCGCCCGCCAAGACCGCCAAGACCGCGGCGCCCGCGGCCGTGAAGAAGGCGGGCGCCGCGGGCGCGACGCTCGTCGTGGTGGAGTCGCCGGCGAAGGCGAAGACCATCAAGAAGTACCTCGGCCGCGCGTTCGACGTGAAGGCGTCCGTCGGGCACGTCAAGGACCTGCCCAAGTCGAAGATGGGCGTCGACATCGAGAAGGGCTTCGCGCCCGAGTACGACGTCATCAAGGGCAAGACCAAGGTCCTCTCCGAGATCAAGCGCGCCGCGAAGAGCGCCGACCGCGTCTTCCTCGCGACCGACCCCGATCGCGAGGGCGAGGCCATCGCCTGGCACATCGCCGAGGAGATCGGGTCCGGGGGCGGCGACGAGCGCGTGCGCCGCGTCCTCTTCAACGAGATCACGAAGAACGCCATCCAGAAGGCGATCGAGAACCCGCTCGCGCTCGACCAGAAGAAGTTCGACTCGCAGCAGGCGCGCCGCATCCTCGACCGGCTCGTCGGCTACAAGATCAGCCCCATCCTGTGGGTGAAGGTGAAGCGCGGGCTGTCGGCCGGCCGCGTCCAGTCGGTGGCGGTGCGGCTCGTCGTCGACCGCGAGCGCGAGATCGACGCGTTCAAGCCCGAGGAGTACTGGTCGATCGAGGCCGACCTCGCGGCGCAGCTCCCGCCCGAGTTCCGCGCCCGCCTGGTCAAGATCGCCGGCCAGAAGGCCGAGCTGAAGGAGGGCGAGACGACGCGCGCGCTCGTCCGCGAGATCGAGGGCGAGCGCTTCTCGGTCGCCGCGGTCGAGAAGAAGGAGCGCCGCCGGAACCCGCCGCCGCCCTTCACCACCGCGAAGCTCCAGCAGGAGGCGGCGAACCGGCTCGGCTTCACCACCAAGAAGACGATGACGCTCGCGCAGAAGCTGTACGAGGGCGTCGAGCTGGGTGACGAGGGCGCCATCGGCCTCATCACCTACATGCGCACCGACTCGGTCCGGCTCTCGGCCGAGGCGGTGGACGCCGTGCGCGCCCACATCGGCGAGCGGTACGGGAAGGACCACCTCCCGGCGGAGCCGAACGTCTACCGGACGAAGCAGAAGTCGGCGCAGGAGGCGCACGAGGCGGTCCGGCCCACGACGCTCGACTGGACGCCCGAGCGCGTCGAGCCCTACTTCGAGCAGATGGGCGAGCGCGACATGTTCCGGCTCTACCAGCTCATCTGGAACCGCTTCGTCGCGTGCCAGATGATGCCGGCGGTCTACGACCAGACGACGGCCGACATCGCCGCCGGCGGCGCCACGTTCCGCGCCACCGGCTCCCACCTCAAGTTCCCCGGCTACCTCGCCGTCTACGGCGCGAAGCCGCCGGAGGAGGAGGCCGGCGCCGAGGCGGAGAAGGCGGACGACGCCGCGCCCGACGCGAAGGAGAAGAACAAGGAGCGGCTGTTGCCGCCGCTCGAGGCGGGAATGGAGCTGCGCCTGCTGAAGCTGCTCCCGGAGCAGCACTTCACGCAGCCGCCGCCGCGCTTCAACGAGTCGTCCCTCGTGAAGGAGCTCGAGGAGCGGGGGATCGGCCGGCCCTCGACCTACGCGGCCATCCTCACCACGATCCAGGGCATCCGAGACGGCGCGCCGCAGCCGGACAAGGCGTACGTGGAGAAGGTGGACGCGCGGAACTTCCGGCCCACGCACCTCGGCACGCTCGTCACCGACCTGCTCGTGCAGAGCTTCCCGCGCGAGATGGACGTCGCGTTCACGGCGGGGATGGAGGAGAAGCTCGACGAGATCGAGGAGGGCAACGCGCACTGGCAGACGGTGCTGCAGGACTTCTACACCGGCTTCAAGGAGGACCTCGCGAAGGCGGAGGTCGCCATGCGCGACGTGAAGCGGCAGGAGATCGCGACCGACCTCGCGTGCGAGAAGTGCGGCAAGCCCATGGTCATCAAGTGGGGCCGCATGGGCGAGTTCCTCGCCTGCTCGGGCTACCCGGAGTGCCGCAACACGATGAACTTCCGGCGCGAGGAGGACGGCAAGATCGTCCCCGTCAAGGAGGAGGAGATCGCGACGGACGAGAAGTGTCCGACCTGCGCCGCGCCCATGGTGGTGAAGCGCGGCCGCTTCGGGCGCTTCCTCGCGTGCTCCAGGTACCCGGAGTGCAAGACCTCGAAGCCGATCTCCATCGGCGTCTCCTGCCCGAAGGGCTGCGGCGGCTACATCAGCGAGCGGCGCTCGAAGCGCGGCAAGACGTTCTACGGGTGCTCGTCCTACCCGAAGTGCGACTTCGTGACCTGGGATCGGCCGCGCAACGAGGCGTGCCCGACGTGCGGCAGCACCTACCTGCTCGAGAAGTTCTCGAAGAAGACGGGCCCGTTCGTCGCCTGCCCGAACAAGGAGTGCGACTACCGCCGCCAGGCGGAGGGCGCGCCCGCCGCCGAGGAGAAGCCGGTCGTGGAGGAGATCGACGCGTGACGTCCCCCTCTCCCCCGGTGGGAGAGAGGGGATGGCTCACGCTCGTAGGGCGCCCGTTCGCTTGACACCCCTCCCTGGGTGCTGGTACGAAAAACTCCCCGGATTTCATGCCTGAAGGTGAGCTCCAGGCGTGGATGTGCGCCCCCCTGCGCGGAGCCTCGATGATCCAGCACTTGGCAGAGTTCTTCAAAGAGGGCGGGCCGTTCATGTTCGTGAACCTGGTCGCCTCGGCGGTGGCCGTCGCGATCATCATCGAGCGGATCGTCGCCCTCGCCTTTCGCCTCAACGTGAACGCGGCGCCGTTCATGGAGCAGATCCAGAAGCTCGTCATGACGAACAACGTCGACCGCGCCATCAAGCTGTGCGGCGCGGCCCCGAAGGCGGCCCTCTCCCGCGTCGTCCTGGCCGGCCTCTCGCGCGCCAACCGCGGCGAGGCAGAGGTGTCGCGGGCGCTCGAGGAGGCGGTGCTGGAGGTGACGCCGCTCGTCGGCAAGCGCATCGCCTCGCTCTGGTCGCTCGCGAACATCGCGACGCTGCTCGGCCTCATCGGCACCATCACCGGCCTCATCGGCACCTTCAAGTCGCTCGGCGCCGCCAGCCCCGAGATGAAGCAGCTCATGCTGTCGCGCGGCATCTCGGAGGCGATGAACAACACCGCCTTCGGCCTCGGCATCGCGGTGACCTGCATCGTCGCGCACCTCATGCTCACCTCGAAGTCCAAGGCGATGATCGAGGAGCTCGAGCTCAACGCGCTCAAGCTCGAGAACCTGCTCTCGCGGCGCGTCTCGGGCGAGACGAACCCGCTCGACGTGGCGCGCTCGGCGTAGCGGGCGAGGCCGGCATGCGGCGCCGCATCCGCGAGGACGAGCACACGGGCGAGCTGAACATCGTCCCGTACCTCGACATCGTCACGAACCTCGTCATGTTCATGCTGCTCTCCATGACGGGGCTCATCAGCCTCGGCGTGGTGAACGTCTCGGCGCCCAAGATCGGGGGCGACGCCGCGGCGGCGGCGCAGGCCGCGAGCGACCAGCCGAAGCTCCTCCTCACCGTCGCCATCTCGCGCAAGGGCTTCTACGTGGCGGGCGCGAGCGGCGTCGCCGGCGCCGACGCGCCCACCGTGGACCCGGCGCGGCCCCCCACCGTGCCGCTCCGGAGCGACGGGAAGTACGACTTCGACGCGCTCACGGAGCAGATGAAGCGCGTCAAGGAGCGGTATCCCAAGGAGACGAACGTCATCTTCTCGGCCGACGCCGACGTCGCCTACGAGACGCTCATCCAGACCATGGACGCCTGCCGCGAGGCGAAGCAGCGCCAGCCGGACGGCTCCGTCGAGCGCAGGCCGCTCTTCTTCGACGTGTCGCTCTCGCTCGTCGGCTGAGCCATGCCGCCCACCCCGCCAAGGCTCCCGCCGCCACCCGCGGCCACCGCGAAGCAGATGGCGCGCCTCGCGCACGAGCGCGACTTCCGCCGGGCGCGCCGCCGGGCGCGCGCGAAGGCGGAGGAGGTGAGCGAGCTCAACATCACCGCGATGATGGACATGATGACCATCATCCTGGTCTTCCTCCTCAAGTCGTACTCCGCGTCTGCGCTGAACGTGAACCTGTCGGAGCAGCTCACCATCCCGCTCTCCTCGACGCAGGTGCAGCCGCAGGACAACATCAACGTCACGATCTCGATGCGCGAGGTGGCGGTGAACGACCGGCGCGCCGTCGCGACCGCGAACGGCGTCATCCCTGCCGCGGCCAAGGAGGGCGGCAAGCCGGAGGCGTTCTACGTCGGCGCCGTCTACGACGCGCTGAAGAAGGAGGTGGAGAAGCAGAAGTACATCGCGCACTACAACGCGAACCAGCCCTTCACCGGACGCGTCAACGTCATCGCGGACCGCCGCATCCCTTACCGGACCGTGATGGAGGTCCTCTACACCGCCGGCCAGGCAGAGCTGGGCGAGTACAAGTTCATGGTGATGAAGCAGGACTAGCCGGACGCGCGAGCCTCGCGGCGGCCAAGGCCCATGACGACGGGCGGCCGGACCGGCGGCCCCCTCACCGCCGATCCGGCCGTCTCGCCCCCTGCCCGGGTCCCGCCCCTACAGCGAAGGCCCCTCGACCTCGACCAGCCCGCGCTCGCGGCGCGTCGCGCACTCGGTGCAGAGCAGCGCGAAGGGCAGCGCCTGCAGCCGCTTCGGGTCGATCTCCGTCTCGCAGTCGACGCAGATGCCGTACTCGCCGCTGGCGATCCGGGCGAGCGCCGCGTCGATCATCGACACCTGGCGCCGCTGCACCTCGCCCAGCAGCGACAGCGTGTACTGCTCGTGCTCGCTCTGCGCCCCCTCCTCGAACTCGGGATCCCGCTCCGCGCCGCGCAGCGCCTCCAGCTCGTCTTGAGCGCGGCGCGCCGTCTCGAGGATCGTCCGGCGGCGGCGCAGCAGGTCCGTCCTCAGCGCTTCCAGATTCCTCGCTCGCACGTTGCAATCCTCCGGTGACAGCGACAAAGATGAGCGCGCCGGGACCCCCACGGAACGACACGCCGCCCCCCAGGTCCCGTGCGCGCTGCGGTACAACCTGGGCACCCGCGGCCGGCCCGCAACCCTCGTCGGGCCGCTCCGTGCGGGGGCGGCCGGGAGGGGGGTGGGCGACCGAGCGACACCATGGACGCTGCGCGAATCACCATCATCGGCGGCGGGCTCGCGGGGAGCGAGGCCGCCTGGCAGCTCGCGCAGGCGGGCGCGCCGGTGGACCTCCACGAGATGAAGCCGGCGCGCCGCTCGCCCGCCCACAAGCTCGACGGCCTCGCCGAGCTCGTCTGCTCGAACTCGCTCCGGTCGGACAACCCGGAGAACGCCGTGGGGCTCCTCCACGAGGAGCTGCGCCGCGCGTCGAGCCTCGTCCTCGCCGCCGCGGACGCGACGCGCGTCCCGGCCGGCGACGCGCTCGCGGTCGACCGCGAGCGCTTCAGCGCGCTCGTCACGGAGCGGCTGGCCCGCCACCCGCGCGTCCGAATCGTCGCGGACGAGGTGAGGGCGCTCCCGGACGGGCCGGCGCCGGCCATCGTCGCGACCGGGCCGCTCACGGGCGACGCGCTCGCCGAGGCCATCGCGCGCCTGTGCGGCGGGCGGCTGCACTTCTACGACGCGATCGCGCCCATCGTGGCGGCGGACTCGATCGACATGGCGATCGCCTACGCGCGCTCGCGGTACGGCAAGGGCGGCGGGGACGACTACCTGAACCTGCCCTTCGACGAGCCCCAGTACCGCGCCTTCGTCGAGGCGCTCCTCGCCGGCGAGAAGGTGGCGCCGCACGCCTTCGAGGAGCCGCGGTACTTCGAGGGCTGCCTCCCGGTGGAGGTGATGGCGGAGCGCGGCCCCGACGTGCTCGCCTACGGCCCCATGAAGCCCGTCGGGCTCGAGGACCCTCGCACCGGCCGCCGCCCCTTCGCCGTCGTCCAGCTCCGCCGCGAGGACGAGGCCGGCACGGCCTTCAACATGGTGGGGTTCCAGACGCGGCTCACCTGGCCCGCGCAGCGGCGCGTCTTTCGGGACTGCATCCCCGGTCTACGGCAGGCGGAGTTCGTCCGCATGGGCCAGATCCACCGGAACACCTTCATCGAGGCGCCGCGCGTGCTCGCGCCCGACCTGTCGCACCGCGAGCGGCCCCACCTCTTCTTCGCCGGGCAGATCACCGGCGTCGAGGGGTACGTCGAATCGACCGCCTGCGGCCTCCTCGCCGCGCGCGCCGTCCTCGACCGGCTCGCGGGGCGACCCTTCCGCGCACCCCCGCCGGCCACCGCCCTCGGCGCCCTGCATCGCCACCTCACGGGCGCCGCGCACCCGCCCGGCGCCGAGTACCAGCCGACGAACGTCGTGTTCGCGCTCTTCCCGCCCCTCGAGGGCAGGCACCGGGGCAAGGCGGCACGCAAGGCCGCGCACATGGAGCGCGCGCGAAAGGAGCTTGCGACGTGGCTATGATTCGGGTTTCGCCCTTTTCCAAACCCGCGCTGGGGGGTCTGGGGGGAGCGGCGCTCGCTCCCCCCAGGTTGAGGGCTCGCAGCGCGGAGCGCAGCGAGCTCGGAAATCACTCTGGCTCGCCTCTGAACGACGACCGCAAGCAAGGAATACGGCGAAAGGCGAGTCTGAGAATGTTGCTGGCCCTCGCGCTCGTCGGCCTGGGCTGCGCGCGGAAGGAGGCGCCGCGCGGTCTCGGCCGGCGCGTCGTCGAGGGCGAGGTCCTCGCGCTGCGCGCCTCGCCCGACGGCGCGTGGCTGGCCCTGCTGCACCGCTGCGCGCCCGTGAAGGACCGCACGCTCCCTCCCGGCACGGCGTCCTGCGACCTCGCGGTGGTGCCCGCCGCGGGCGGCGAGGCGCGCCGCGTCGCGCGCGGGGTGACGACGCTCGCGCCGGGGTTCGCGTGGAGCGCGACGGGTCACGCGCTGGCGGCCCTCGACGGCTACGACCATGCCG
>DASWDS010000443.1:0-13552 GCA_036395165.1 Anaeromyxobacteraceae bacterium
AGGGACGGCCCCGGCGCGGCGAAGTACACGCCGCCCGCGAGCACCGCCATGGCGCCGAGGTGCGTGGTGCGGACCGCGATCGCGGCGGCGCGCTCCCAGCCCGTGCGGCGGCGCTCCCCGCGCCCCGTCACGGCTCCCCCGCGCCGACGCCGCTCCGCAGCACCTGGACGTCCACGAGATCGCCGCGCCCGACCGAGCCCCAGTCGGCGGGGATGACCGCGATGCCGTCCGCCTTGAGCATCGTCTTCAGGATCCCGGTCTCCTGGTTCCCCGAGGTCCAGGCGAGGAACCCGCCGTTGCTGCGCTCGAGCCGCACGCGCAGGAAGGAGACGCGCCCCGGCTTGCGCGCGAAGTCCTCCTGGAACGAGGCGCGCACGAGGGGCCGCAGCAGGTTCCGGTGCCCCATCATCTTGAGCAGCGCCGGGCGGACGAACTGCTCGAACGTGAGCAGGGTCGAGACGGGATTCCCGGGGAGCGAGAACACGGGCTTCGTCCCGTGGACCGCGAACGCCGTGGGGCGGCCGGGCTTGATGTCCACCTTCCAGAACACCTGGCGGACCGAGAGCTCCTGGAGGACCTCGCGGACGAGGTCGCGGTCGCCCATGGAGACCCCGGCGGACGTCACGAGCGCGTCGGCGCGGAGCCCCTCCGTGAGCAGCGTCCGCAGCGACGGCTTGTCGTCCCGGGCGATGCCGAGGTTCACCGGCTCGCCGCCGATCTGCAGCACCGCGGCCGCCACCGCGAGCGCGTTGCTGTTGTAGATCTTCCCCGGCCCGAGCGGCTCGCCGGGCTCGACGAGCTCGTCGCCGGTCGAGAGGATCGCGACGCGCGCCCTCCGCACGACCGGGATCGCGACGCGCGAGAACGACGCGAGGAGCGACACCTCGGACGGCCCGACGACGGTGCCGCGCGCCAGGATCGTCTCCCCGGCCCGGATGTCCTCGCCCCTGCGGCGGACGTGGGCGCCCAGGCGCACTGGCGACTTCAGGATCACCCTGCCGTCGCGCTCCTCGGTCTCCTCCACCGGGACGATCGCGTCGGCGCCCGGGGGGACCGGGGCGCCGGTGAGGATCTTCGCCGCGGTGCCCGGCGCCACGACGTCGTCCGAGTGGCCGCCGGCGGGGATGAACCCGCAGACGCGGAGACCGCCGGGGGCGCCAGCGTCGGCGGCGCGCACGGCGTACCCGTCCATCGCGGAGTTGTCCCAGAGCGGCATGTCCCAGGGCGCCACCACGTCGGCGGCGAGGACGCGTCCCAGCGCGTCGAGGGCCGTGACCGGCTCGGAGGGCAGCACGCTGACGTGCTCGAGGATGGTCGACCTTGCGTCTTCGAAGCTCGGCATGGGAGGTCCGGAGAGCATGCCGCGGGCCAAGGAGGGCGCCGCCGCGGGGCCGCCGGCGCAGGGGCGCGAAGTTCGGCGGGTTTCGCGGGCGCCAGGTGGGCACCGGCCGCTGTCACAGGCGCGCCTTGCGACGTGACATGTCACAGAGGTGGGATGTCCCGGGCGCGTGACGCAGCGTCCCCGCGAATCGCGAACTTCCTCGAAAACCGGACGCCTCGGCGTGACGTCGCGCGTCGAGGCGACGTTGGCTCGCCCGTTGCTCCTGCCCGGGACTTCCTCGTGGCACTCGAGAGGCAAAGGACATGGACAAGATTTTGAGAATCGACATGGGCGCGCCGGGCGGACCGAAGGCGACGATCGAGCCGGTCGGCGAGCTCGCCGGCCTGGGCGGACGCGGACTGACGTCCGTGATCGTGGCGAAGGAGGTCGACCCTCTGTGTCATCCCCTCAGCGCGGCCAACAAGCTCGTGCTCGCGCCCGGGCTGCTCACCGGGACGAGCGCCTCCACCAGCGGCCGCATCTCGGTCGGCTGCAAGAGCCCGCTCACCGGGGGTATCAAGGAGTCGAACGCCGGCGGTCAGGCGGCGCAGGCGATGGCGCGCCTCGGCTACTTCGCCGTGATCATCGAGGGGCAGCCGGCCGGCGACGACCTGTGGAAGATCGTCGTCGACAAGAGCGGCGTGCGCTTCACGACCGTGAACGGCCTGCGGATGCTCGGCAACTACGACACCATCGAGCAGCTCCGGAAGGAGCACGGCGACAAGGTGGCGTACATGACGATCGGCCAGGCGGGCGAGCTCAAGCTGGGCGCCGCCTCCATCGCCTGCACCGACCGTGAGCTGCGCCCGACGCGCCACTGCGGCCGCGGCGGCGTCGGCGCCGTCATGGGCTCGAAGAAGCTGAAGGCGATCATCTTCGACGAGGCGGGCACGACCATGCGCGCCCCGAAGGATCCCGAGAAGTTCAAGGCGGCGGCCAAGGCGTTCGCGGCGGGCCTCCAGAGGCACGCCGTCTCCGGCCAGGGCCTCCCCGCCTTCGGCACGAACGTCCTCACGAACGTCCTCAACGAGGCGGGCGGCTACCCCACGTTCAACTTCAAGCAGGGCCAGTTCGAGGGCGCGTCCAAGATCAGCGGCGAGGCGCAGGCCGAGCTCGAGGTGAAGCGCGGCGGCTCCGCCACGCACGCCTGCCACCGCGGCTGCATCATCCAGTGCTCGGGCATCTACCACGACGCGGAGGGCAAGTACGTCACGAAGCAGCCGGAGTACGAGACCGTCTGGGCCCACGGCGGCAACTGCGGCATCGCCGACCTCGACGTCATCGCCCTCCTCGACCGGATGGACGACGACATCGGCCTCGACACGATCGAGACGGGCGTCGCGATCGGGGTCGCGATGGAAGGCGGCTTGCTCCCGTTCGGCGACGCGAAGGGCGCCGTCCGCCTGCTCGAGGAGGTCGGCAAGGGCACGCCGCTCGGCCGCGTCATCGGCTCCGGCGCGGGCATCACGGGCAAGGTGTTCGGCGTCGAGCGCGTCCCGGTGGTGAAGAACCAGGCGCTGCCCGCCTACGACCCGCGCGCCGTGCAGGGCATCGGCGTGACCTACGCCACGACGACGATGGGCGCGGACCACACGGCCGGCTACGCCGTCGCGACCAACATCCTCAAGGTCGGCGGCTTCGTCGACCCGCTGAAGCCCGAGGGTCAGGTCGAGCTGTCGCGCAACCTCCAGATCGCGACCGCGGCCGTGGACTCCACCGGGATGTGCCTCTTCATCGCGTTCCCGCTGCTCGACCAGCCCGACACGTTCCAGGCGCTGCTCGACCTGCTCAACTCGTTCTACGGCCTGTCGCTCACCGGCGACGACGTCGTGGCTCTGGGGAAGAAGATCCTCTCCGCGGAGCGGGACTTCAACGCCAGGGCGGGCTTCAGCCCCGTGGACGACCGCCTCCCGCGGTTCTTCGAGCAGGAGAAGCTCGCCCCACACCAGGTGACGTTCGAGGTGAAGCACGCGGAGCTCGACAACCTCTTCAACTGGCAATAGCCGGGCCGCGGGGGAGGTGGCCCGACGCCGCCTCCCCCGCGCTCCAGTCACTCCGGTGCGAACCGTGCCTCCGCTCGACCTCCTCGCAGGAACCGACACGTGGCGCGTGACGCTCGCGCTCGACGCCGCGCGCCTCCGGGAGTTCACCTCGCTCCTCCAGGAGGGCGTGGCGGTCCCGGTCCGCGAAGGCACCCCGGTGCTGCGCTTCCTCACCGACCAGCTCGGGATCGACGCGCAGGACGTCGCGGAGCGCGTCACGACCGTCTTCCTCGACGGTCAGGTGGTCGACGACCTCGGCGCGGCCCTCCTGCGCGACGGCTCGTCGCTGGCGCTCTCGGCGGCGCTCCCGGGCGTCGGCGCCACCATGCGCAGGAACGGCGCCTACGCCGCCATGCGCGCCACCATCAGCCGGTCGAGCGAGACCGCCTCCCCCCCGCTCGCCGCGGGCGCCGTCGGGACCGTCCGCGTGAAGCTGTTCAACCTCCTCATCGAGGAGCTGGGGCCCGCGCTCCTCCGCCACGGCATCGTGCTGGACGCCGGGGCGGCGCGCGACGCCCTCGCCTTCTGGAGCGACTGCATCGGCTCGCCCGCCGGCGGCGCTCCCGTCTTCCTCCGCGTCTCTTTCGTCGAGGCCTCCCGATGCACGTCAACGTGAAGCTGTTCGCGACATTCCAGAAGGGGCGCTTCGAGCGCTCGACGCTCGAGTGCGAGCCCGGCACGGCCCTCGGGACGCTCGTCGACGGCCTGGGCATCCCGCGCGACGAGATCGGCGTGCTGCTCGTGGGCGGCCGCCACGTGGAGCTCTCGTACGCGGCAGCGGCCGGCGACACCATCTCCATCTTCCCGCTGCTCGGTGGAGGATGACGATGCCGGGCTCCTCTTCGCCGACGGGCCGCGACCTCCTCGCGACGACGGGCGAGGACGCCCGCCAGCGCTTCCACATGATCGACGTGGGCGAGAAGGCGCCCACGAAGCGGCGCGCGCTCGCCCGCGGCCGCATCCGGATGAGCCGCGCGGCGTTCGACGCGCTGCGGCTCGGGAAGAATCCGAAGGGCGACGTGCTGGCGCAGGCCGAGGTGGCCGGGATGCTCGCCGCGAAGCGCACGGCCGAGCTCATCCCGCTGTGCCACCCGCTCGCGCTCGACCAGGTGCGCGTCCGCTTCGAGCTGGTGCCGGAGTGGTGCTCGGTCATCGCGTCCTGCGAGGCGTCCGCCACGGCGCGCACCGGCGTCGAGATGGAGGCGCTGCAGGGCGTGAGCGGCGCGCTCCTCGCGATCTACGACCTGTCGAAGGCGGTCGACCCGGTGCTGACCATCTCGGACATCCACCTCAGCGTGAAGGACGGCGGGAAGAGCGGACGTTGGACCCACCCGGAGCCACCGGCGCCGCCAGCGGGCGGCGGCTCCGGCCGAGAGTGAACGAAGGGAAGGAGCAGCGATGGACCCTGTCCGTGTGTGCGTGCGGCTCTTCGGAGCCTTCCGCAAGTACTCCAGCGGCGCCGAGCTCGCGTTCGAGGTGCCGAGGGGCTCCAGCGTCGCCGCGGTGAGGAAGCACCTCGGGGACGCGCTGCGGCGCGCGTGCCCGACGTTCGCGGACCAGCAGCTGCTCGAGGTGTCGGTGCTGGCGGACGACGAGCAGATCCTCGATGACGGCCAGCTGCTGGGCGGTGATCGCGTCGCGCTCGCCGTCCTCCCCCCGGTGTGCGGAGGCTAGCCGCGATGAGCATCCTGGTCCGGGTGTCGAAGGAGCCGATCCGGCACGAGCAGGTGGCGGCCGAGCTCGGCGGCCGGGAGGACGGAGCGCAGCTCGTCTTCTGGGGCCTCGTGCGCGACCACAACGACGGGCGGAGCGTCCGCGCCGTCACGTACGACGCACACCCGCAGCTCGCGGTGCGGACGTTCAGGGAGATCGCGGACGAGGCGCTGGCGCGCTGGGGGGACGACCTCCGGGTCGTCATCATCCACCGGACGGGGACGCTCGAGGTGGGCGAGGCGAGCGTGGTCGTCGGGGTCGCCTCGGCGCACCGCGACGAGGCCTACGAGGCCTCGCGGCACGTGATCGAGCAGCTCAAGGTGCGCTCCCCGATCTGGAAGCAGGAGCACTACGTGGACGGCGACAGCGAGTGGCTGCGCGGCCACTCGCTCCGGCGCGCCGAGGGCGCGGCGTAACCGCGCTCGCCGAGGCCGATCATGCCGAACGCGCTCGATGCGGCGCCGCCGCTGAGACCCCACCCCACGAAGCTCTTCGTGGAGGTCACGACCCGCTGCAACCTGCGCTGCCACATGTGCGTGAAGGAGTCCGCGGGGCAGGTCATGCGCGAGGGGCACATGGCGCGGGAGACGTTCGCGCGGCTCGCCCCTGCCTTCCCCCGGCTCGAGGCCCTCATCCTGAACGGGATCGGCGAGCCCCTCCTCCACCCGGACCTGGAGCGGTTCGCCGAGATGGCGAAGGAGGCCATGCCCGCCGAGGGATGGGTCGGGTTCCAGACCAACGGGCAGCTGCTCGGCCCGAAGCGCGCGGCGTCGCTCGCGGCCGCCGGCGTGGACCGCATCTGCATCTCGGCGGACGCCGTCTCGCCGGAGCTGTTCAAGACGCTCCGCCGCGGCGGCCGGCAGGACGCCATCGAGCTCGCGGCGGCGTCGCTCCACCACGCGGCCCGCGCCCGAGGCCGGCCCATCTCGCTCGGCGTCGAGTTCGTGGCGATGCGCGACAACCTGGGACAGCTCCCAGACCTCGTCCGCTGGGCCGCCCGGAACCACTTCGGCTTCCTCATCGTCACGCACATGCTCCCCTACGCCGAGGAGACGCGCCGCGCCGCCGCGTTCGACCCGAACACGGATCGCGCGCGGCAGCTCTTCGCGAAGTGGAAGGGTCGGGCGGCGGCGGAGGGCTTGGACATCGGCCGGTACTTCGAGGTGTTCATGCGCTTTCGACGCGCCCCGGCGGACGAGCGCGTCGTCGGCTTCGTGAAGGAGATGATCGCGGACGCGTCCGCGGAGGGCGTGTTCCTGAGCGTCGAGCGCCTGCTCCGGTCCGACGAGGCGCTGCGGGAGCGCGTCGGCGACGCCTTCGCCGAGGCCGAGGAGATCGCCCGCGCGGAGGGGATCGCGCTCCGGCTGCCGGCGGTCGGGCCGAGACGCGAGCGCCGCTGCGACTTCGTCGAGGAGGGCGGCGCCTTCATCTCCTGGGAGGGCGATGTCCACCCCTGCTACTTCCTGTGGCACGGCTACAACTGCCACGTCGCGGGCGTCGTGAAGCAGGTCACGCCGCGCTCGTTCGGGAACGTCCTGCGGCAGGATCTCCTCGCGGTCTGGGAGGGCGCGCCGTTCCGGACCTTCCGCGGGGAGGTCGTGAGGTACGAGTTCCCCTACTGCTACGACTGCAGCCTGGCGCTGTGCGACGGCGTTCAGGGCGGCGAGAGCACCGAGGACTGCCATCTCGGCGCGGTGCCCTGCGGCGCCTGCCTCTGGTCCACGGGCGTGTTCAGGTGCTTGCAGTAGGGGCAGCGCCAAGCATCGGCGCGGCGCCGAAGGTGCGCGCGACCTGACGAACGATGGACGGCCGCCGCTACTTGCCCAGCATGACCTCGGTCGACTTGATGATGCAGGTGACCGCGTCGCCCGTCTTCAGCCCGAGCCGCTCGACGGAGGACTTCGTGATCTCGGAGACGACCTCCTGGCCGCCGACGTCCACCACGACCTCGGCCATGATGGCCCCGAGCTTCACGGTCTTCACCGTGCCCTTGAACTGATTGCGTGCGCTGAGCTGCATGCGGTCCTCCTCGCCTGGATGACCGACGTTTAAGGATGGCGCGACGCGGCGCAACGGGCGCACGGCGGCCCCGAGGGGGCCCGCGACGTCCAGCGGCGCGCTTCAGTGCGTGCCGGGCGAGCGCGAGATTCCGCAGCGGTTGAGCCGGCGATAGAGCGTCATGCGCGAGATGCCCAGGTGCTGCGAGGCGCGCGCGAAGTTCCACCCGCACGCGTCGAGCGCCGCGAGGAGCGCCTCGCGCTCCGACTCGAGCACCGTCTCGCGCAGGGTCCCGGTGGGTTGCGCCGGCGCGGCCCCGTCGCGCGGGGTGAAGCCCTCTGGCTGCACGGGGTCGATGAGGAGGTCGGCCGCGGCGATCTGCGGCGCCGGCGCGACCGCCGAGGCCCTCAGGATGACGTTCCTGAGCTCGCGCACGTTGCCCGGCCAGCGGTGCGCCCGGAGAGCCGCCAGGGCGTCGGCCCGGAGCGTGAGGCCGCGGCGGCCCACCTCGCCCTCCGCCTCGGCGAGGAACACCTGGGCGAGCAGCTCGATGTCGTCACCGCGATCGCGCAGCGGCGGGACCACGATCGAGAGGACGTTCAGCCGGTAGTGGAGGTCGCGCCGGAACCGCCGCACCGCGATCTCCTGCTCGAGCGGCTTGTTCGTGGCGGCCACGATCCGCACGTCGACCCGGCGCGGGGCGCTCCCGCCGAGGCGGACGACCTCCTTCTCCTGCAGCACGCGCAGGAGCGCCGTCTGTGCCGGGAGCGGAAGCTCGCTCACCTCGTCGAGGAAGAGCGTCCCCCCGTCGGCGTCCTCGAAGCGCCCCGCGTTGCCCTCGCGGCGCGCGCCGGTGAAGGTGCCCGCCTCGTAGCCGAACAGCTCCGCCTCGACGAGCTGCGCCGGGATCGACCCGCAGTTCACGGCCACGAAGGGGCCGCCCTGGCGCCCGCTCGCAGCGTGGATGGCGTGCGCGAACAGCTCCTTGCCCGTCCCGGACTCGCCGAAGAGGATGACCGGCAGGTCGTTGCGCGCCGCCGTCCGCGCGAGCTCGAGGGCGCGCTGCAGCTGCTCCGACCGGCCCAGGATGCGGCCGAGGTCGTAGCGCGCGGCCGGGCGCGACCGCGCGCGGGGCGCGCGCTGCGCGCCGGACGGCCCCGCGATGCGGAGGATCGTCCCGACGCGCGAGCCCTCGTACTCCACCGGCGAGCTGACGAAGGCGGGCCCGCCCTCGGGCTCGACGCGCACCTCGCCCCGCGACCCGGGCACGCGCAGCGCGGTCGAGAAGGCCTCCCGGATCGACGGCAGCAGCGCGCCCGCGTCGAGGATCTTCCGGCGGGTCGCGGCGTCGTTGGCGGCGATGATCCGGCCGCGGGCGTCCACCGCGACGAGCGCGTCGCCCGACTCGTGGGCGGCGCGGAACGCGTACTTCACCACCTCGTCGCGGATGGTGAAGGCAGCGCGCAGCCGCTCCTCGACCGCGCGCGCGATGGCCTTCGCCACCAGGATCGCCTGCCGGCGCTGGACCTCCCACGGACCGGTGATGTCGACGAGGCCGACGGGCGCCGCCTGCCCGGGCGCGAGCACCGGCGCCGCCGCGCAGCTCCAGGGCTGCCAGGCGGCGACGAAGTGCTCCGAGGCAAAGACCTCGACCGGCTTTCCGGACGCGAGCGCCGTGCCCGGCCCGTTCGTCCCCGCCGAGTCCTCCGACCAGTTCGCGCCGGGCCGGAAGTTGATTCCCTGGACGAGGTCGACGACGCGCTCGTCGCCGTCGATGGTGAGCATCCAGCCGTCCGCGTCGAAGTAGGAGAGGACGTGCCCCGCCAGGCCGAGGCGCGAGGAGAAGTCGCGGAGGATGGGCGAGGCGAGGCCGAGCACGTCGTCGCGCGCGCACCTGTCCGCGAGCGCGTCGGGCGAGAGGACGCGGGTGGGCCGGGCGATGCCGGGGTCGATCCGGTACGACTCGCGCGCGCGCCGCCAAGAGGCCGAGATCTCGTCGCTCACGCCGGCGGGCGCGACCCCGTCCTGGACGTACAGCTGCCAGGCGCGATCGACGAGTCGCCGCCGCTCGAGCCTGGTCTCTGGCGTGCCGAAGAGACGCATCCGATGAATCAACAAAACCTAACAGGAAAGTCATGGCAGGACACGACGACCCGCAAAGTGATCGCGCTGTGTCGCACCGCGTTACATGAATCAACCGCCGGGGCGAGACGCCCCGGGACGGGACGCGTCTCGGGAGAGGCCGCGGACCTCGCGGAAAACGGCTCGGACCGGGCGGGGGCCAGCCAGGCGGCCGGTGGCCCGCGACTTGCGACACGCTCGCGCGCTGGGATGGCTCGAGTGCTAGGGTGGACCCGCGGCGATGGTGACGGACATCTTGAGCAGCGCGGACGCGGCGCGAGCCCGCGCCTTCATCGAGGCGCGGGGTCTCAGGTTCGAGCCGGGATTCGACGACCTCGTCGCGGTCTTCCAGGATGGCGCCCTCGTCGGCGTCG
Source organism: Anaeromyxobacteraceae bacterium (assembly GCA_036395165.1). Classification (GTDB taxonomy): domain Bacteria; phylum Myxococcota; class Myxococcia; order Myxococcales; family Anaeromyxobacteraceae; genus Anaeromyxobacter_A. The sequence continues at coordinate 9,630 of DASWDS010000443.1, forward strand.
GCGCCCGCGAGCGCGACGTCCTCAAGATGGTCGCGATCGATCCCGCCGAGCAGGGCGGGGCGCTGCTGGGCGCGCTCGTCACCGAGCTCGCCCGCCGCGGCTTCGCCGCCGGCCATGATGCCCTCTTCGTCTTCACCAAGCCGGAGCTCGCCGGCAGCTTCGAGGCGCTCGGGTTCGCGCTCCTCGCGAGCGCCGGCCGCGCGGCGCTCCTCGAGTACGGCGGCGGCCTCGCGCGCTGGCTCGAGACGAACCGCGCGGTGGTCCGGCAGGGCGCGAACGGCGCGGTGGTGGTGAACTGCAATCCTTTCACGCTCGGCCATCGCCACCTCGTCGAGGTGGCCGCCCTCGCGGTCGAGACGCTCTACGTCTTCGTGGTGAGGGAGGACCGTTCGGCCTTCCCGTTCGACGTTCGCCTTCGCCTGGTGCGCGAGGGGACGCGCGACCTCGCGAACGTCCGCGTCCTCGACACCTCGCGCTACGCGGTGAGCGCCGTCACCTTCCCGTCCTACTTCCTGAGGCGGCCCGACGAGGCCGCCGCGGTCCAGCTCGAGCTCGACCTGCTCCTCTTCGGCCGGCGCATCGCGCCCTTCTTCCATGTCACGCGCCGCTTCTTCGGCACCGAGCCCGCGTGCGCGACGACGCGCGCGTACAACGACGGGATGCGCCGGCTGCTGCCGGCCCTCGGCGTCGAGGCCATCGAGATTCCGCGGAAGGAGGCGCACGGCGTCGCCATCAGCGCGTCGCGGGTGCGCGCCGCGCTCCGGGACGGAGACCTCGCCGGCGTCGCGGACCTGGTGCCGGAGACGACGGCGGCGTTCCTGCGCTCGGACGAGGCGCGAGCGGTCCGCGAGCGGCTCCGGACGGCGGACGCGAGGCACGCATGAGCATCCGTAAGAAGGCGCAGGCCGGCACCATCCAGTCGAGCGACCTCATGGTCTTCGTCGAGCCCGCCGAGGAGCTCGTCATCGAGATCGAGTCGACCGTGCGGCGGCAGTTCGAGCACCTCATCCGCGACAAGATCGAGGAGGTGCTGCGAGCGCAGGGCGTGACGGCGGGCAGGGTGCGCGTCAGCGACCGCGGCGCGCTCGACTATGCGATCCAGGCGCGCCTCGAGACGGCGCTCCAGCGCGCGGCGGGGGAGTCGACGCCAGCTCGTGCGGAGCAGCGCTGATGGAAGGGTTCTGGTTCAAGGAGGTCGAGCAGGGGCGCCGGTTCGTCATCAAGATCGCGCCGGGCGAGAGCCTGCAGCGGCGGCTCGTCGACTTCGCGCACGAGGCCGGCGTGAAGAACGCCGTCGTCGTGTCCGCCATCGGCTCGGTGCAGGACGTGACGTTCCGCGGGATCAAGACGGGCGCCCGGCTGCCCATCACCCTGCCGCGCATCCACCTGCACGAGGTGCCGGGACCGCTCGAGCTCCTCGCGCTCACGGGCAACATCTTCCCCGACGAGCAGGGCCAGATCGACTGCCATCTGCACGTGCTCGGCGGCAAGTCGTCGGGCGACGTGCTGGGCGGGCACCTCCTCGACGCCCGCGTGTTCGCCACCTGCGAGATCGTGCTCACGGAGATCCTCGGCGAGGGCCTGGAGCGGCATCGCTCCAGGACCGGCGGCATCCCGACCGTCTTCATCGACCCGACGCGAAGCCCGACATGAACGACCATCGCCTCCGGCGGACGCTCCTGTACGTGCCCGGGAACATGCCCTCCATGCTGCAGAACATGCCCGTGTTCGGCAGCGACGCCGTCATCATCGACCTCGAGGACGCGGTCCCGCACGGCGAGAAGGACGCGGCGCGCCGGCTGGTGCGGCGTTTCCTCGAGGGCTACCGCGAGCGGAACAAGGAGATCCTCGTCCGCGTCAACCCCCTCGACACCCCCTGGGCCGAGGACGACCTGCGCGAGGTGCTCCCCGCGCTCCCCGACGGCGTGCGCCTGCCCAAGGCCGACACGCCCGAGATCGTCGAGCGACTCGACACGCTCCTCACCGAGCTGGAGGAGGAGCTCGGGCTCGAGATCGGCCGCTTCCGCATCCTCCCCTCGATCGAGAGCGCGCTCGGCGTCATCCACTCCATCGAGATCGCGCGCGCGTCGACGCGCCTCATCGGCCTCGCGTTCGGCGCCGAGGACTACACCGCCAGCATGGAGATCGAGCGGACGAAGGCGGGCGAGGAGCTCATGAACGCGCGCGCCCGCGTGGCGTGGGCCGCGAAGGCCGCCGGCATCCAGGCCATCGACTCCATCTTCGCGGACGTGAAGGACATGGAGGGGCTCCGGCGCGAGACCGAGCTCGTGAAGGCGCTCGGCTACACCGGCAAGTCGCTCGTGAACCCGCGCCAGATCGAGGTCGTGCACGAGGTCTTCGCTCCCAAGGCGGAGGAGATCGCGTACGCGCTGCAGGTCATCGAGGCGATCCAGCGCGCCCGGGAGATGGGCACCGGCGTCATCTCGCTCGGAGGCAAGATGGTCGACGCACCGGTCGTGAAACGCGCCTTGAGGACGCTGCGCACGGCCCACGCCCAGGGCCTCGTGGACGCCGTGCCGGACGAGGCCATCCTGCATGGCTAGGAACAGCCTCGGCCGCGAGATCCCGGAGCGCTGGCGCGGCAAGCGCCTCGTCCCGTACCGCGATCCGTACTCCGCCCGCCCCGGCGGCGACCGCGCCACGCGCCCCTTGAAGCGCGTGAACCCCGGCGACCGGAAGGTGGTCGCGACGCTGCAGGAGGCGATCGAGCGCGCCGGCCTGCGCGACGGCATGACCATCGCGACGCACCACCACCTGAGGAACGGCGACGACGTCCTCAACCACGTCGTGCGCGTGGTCGAGAACCTCGGCGTCCGCGACATCACGATCGCCTCGAGCTCGATCCACCCCGTGCACGCCGAGATCATCGAGTCCATCCGGAGCGGCACCATCACGCGGCTGGAGTGCGGCGTGAACGGCCTCATCGGCGAGCTCGCCAGCCGGGGCGAGCTGGACTGCCCGATCACGGTCCGCTCCCACGGCGGGCGCGCCCGCTCCGTCATCACCGGCGAGGTGCCGGTGGACGTGGCGGTCATCGCCGCGCCCTGCTGCGACGAGCAGGGCAACATGAACGGGGTCCTCGGCCCGTCCGCGTTCGGCAGCCTCGGCTACGCCTTCTCCGACGCGCTCCACGCGCGGACGGTCGTCGCGGTGAGCGACAACATCGTGCCCTTCCCGGCGGCGCCGGTCAGCATCCCGCAGAGCCTGGTGGACTGGGTCGTGCCGGTGCAGCGGCTCGGCGACCCCGCCAAGATCGTCTCCACGACGACGCGCGTCACCACCGACCCCGTGGGCCTGCAGATCGCGCGCTTCGCGGCGCAGGTGATCGAGGCGTCGGGGCGGCTCCGCGACGGCTTCTCGATGCAGACGGGCAGCGGCGGCATCTCGCTCGCGGTCGCCGAAAACGTGCGCAACCTCATGCGGCGCCACAAGGTGAAGGGCAGCTTCGGCTGCGGCGGGATCACCGGGTTCTTCGTGGACATGCTGGAGGAGGGGCTGTTCCAGGCGCTCTTCGACGTCCAGTGCTTCGACCTGCGCGCGGTCGAGTCGATCCGCAAGAACCGCAACCACGTCGAGATCAGCGCGGACACCTACGCGAACCCGTTCAACGCGGGCGCGGTGGTGAACCAGCTCGACTGCGTGATCCTCGGCGCGACCGAGGTCGACGTGAGCTTCAACGTGAACGTCAACACAGAGTCGAACGGCTACCTCCTCCACAACACCGGGGGGCACAGCGACACCGCCGCCGGCGCCGGCCTCGCCATCATCGTCGCGCCGTCCATTCGCGGGCGGCTCCCCATCGTGAAGGACGAGGTGACGACCATCACCACGCCCGGCGAGACGGTCGACGTCGTCGTCACGGAGCGCGGCATCGCCGTCCACGACCGCCACCCGGACTTGAA
>DASWDS010000444.1:0-8477 GCA_036395165.1 Anaeromyxobacteraceae bacterium
GAGACGGCGGCCGGCACGACAGCGGCCTCGTCGGCGGCGCGCGGCTGCGGCGCCACGGCAGCGGTGGCGCGCAGGGGCGCGAGCTTGCCGAGCCCGCGCTCCGCGAGGAAGCGGCGGATCTTGGCCGCGGGCGCCACGAAGGTCTCGCCCGGCATCGGCACGTCGAACGCGTAGCCCTCGTCCTTGCCGAACGCGACGCGCGCCGTGCGATAGCCCTCGACGAGCCCGACGAGGCGGCCGCCCGGGACGTCGAACACGCCGCCCCCGGAGCTGCCGTACCCGATGGCCGCGTCGGTCTTGAGCGACTTCGGCACCCGCGCCGCGGCGGCGCCCTCTCCGAAGTCGTACTCCACCTGAGAGACGATCCCCGCCGCGACGGAGAGGCCCTTGCCGAACGGCGCGCCGATGACGACGAGGTCCTCGCCGAGCTCGAGCGCCTCGTCGGCGGCGAGCGCGGTCACCGGCACGTTCGCGCCGCGCACCTCGACGACCGCGATGTCGGACTCCGGCGCGTGGCCGCGCGCGACGACGCGAGCCGGGAACGGCTCCTTCACGCCCGAGACGAGCACGCGCAGCTCGACCGGCTCCTTCCACGAGCGGCTCGGCTCGACGACGTGCGCGTTCGTGAGCACGTAGGTGAGGTCGCCGTCGCGCGCGAAGGCGACGCCCGACGCGCTCCGCACCACCTCGCCCGCGGCGGCGATGTGGAGGCGGACCGCGCTCGGGAAGACCTTCTGGACGGTGGAGGAGCGGGGGTTCCCGCCCTGGGCCACTCCGGCCCGGGGCGCGACCGCGACGAGGGTTCCTGCTGCGACGACGACACCGGCGGCGACAGCGACGAGTCGGTTCGTAAGCACGTCATCCCCAACCGGCAAGGGGGGGAAGCCTATTCCAGGGTGCTGCCGCCGGAAGTTCCTCCGTCGGGTCGGACGCCTGCTACGCTCCCCCGGTGCACGGACGCAGGGAGAGCGGGCCAGCGATCGAGGGCCTGGAAGGCCCGTGAGCCATCGGGTCAGCCACGCGTTCGGCGAGGCCGCCGCCTTCCTCGACCGCACGCGACGGTCGAGCTGGACCGACCTCGCGCTCGTGGCGGGGGTGGGCGGCGCCATCTTCGGCGTCGTGCGGCTCGCGCAGGAGTGGACCGGGGTCCTCCGTCCCGCTGTCCAGATCGACCTCTCGCCGGCGGCGCTCCCGGGCTACGCCTTCCTCTCCCTCTCGCGCGGCCTCGCGGCCTACGCGCTCTCCCTCGCCTTCACGCTCCTCTACGGCACCTGGGCGGCGAAGGACCGGACCGCCGAGCGCGTGCTCGTCCCAGCGCTCGACATCCTGCAGAGCATCCCCGTCCTCGGCTTCATGCCGGGCCTCGTCCTGGGGCTCGTGGCCGCGTTCCCGCGCACCAACTTCGGCCTCGAGCTCGCCTCGGTCGTCATGATCTTCACCGGCCAGGCGTGGAACATGACCTTCAGCTTCTACTACTCGCTGCGGTCGATCCCCGGGGACCTGGGAGAGGTCGCCACCCTGAACCGCTTCGGGCGCTGGCAGCGCTTCCGCTGGGTCGAGCTGCCGTTTGCCGCCATCGGGCTCGTGTGGAACAGCATGATGAGCATGGCCGGTGGCTGGTTCTTCCTCATGGTGAGCGAGGCATTCGTGCTGGGCGACAAGGACTTCCGCCTGCCGGGGCTCGGCTCGTACATGAGCGTCGCCGTCGCGCGCGGCGACTCGCGGGCGATGGCCGCGGCGGTCGCCGCGATGACGATCATGATCGTCGCGCTCGATCAGCTCCTGTGGCGCCCGGTCGTGGTGTGGGCTCAGAAGTTCCGAGTCGAGGAGAGCGGCCAGACCGAGGCGATGGAGTCCTGGTTCCTCGACGTCCTCCGGCGCTCGCGCGTGCTCCCGTGGCTCGCCAGGGCCGCCCGCGCCGCCGCGGGCGCGGCCGCTCGGCTCTTCCCGCGCCGCCCCGCCTCCGCGCCGCGGCGGAGGGCCCCGGCCGCGCTGACGCACCGCCTCTCGCTGCTCCTCTTCGTGGCGCTGCTCGCGGGGATCGCCCTGGGCGCGGTGGGCCTGGCGCGGCTCCTGCGCGCCGTCCCCGGCCCGCAGTGGCGCGGCATCGGGATCGCGGCGCTGCTCACGCTCGGGCGCGTCCTCGCGTCGACCGCGCTCGCGACGGCGTGGGCGCTCCCGGCCGGCCTCGCCATCGGGCTCTCGCCGCGGCTGTCGCGGCTCCTCCAGCCGGTCGTGCAGGTGGTGGCGTCCTTCCCCGCGCCCATGCTCTTCCCGGCCGTCGTCGCGGTGCTCTCGACCCTGGGCGTCGGGCTGGGCTTCGGGAGCGTCCTCCTCATGCTGCTGGGGACGCAGTGGTACATCCTCTTCAACGTCATCGCGGGCGCCACCGCGATCCCCGCCGACCTGCGCGAGGCGGCGCGCCTCTACCGCATCGGCACGCTGCAGCGCTTCCGCGTGCTCTACTTCCCGGCGGTGTTCCCGTACCTCGTCACGGGATGGGTGACCGCGGCGGGCGGCGCGTGGAACGCGAGCATCGTGTCGGAGTACATGAGCTTCCGCGGCCGGGTCCTCGCCACGACGGGCCTCGGGGCGCGCATCAGCCTCGCCGCCGCGGCCGGCGACTTCCCGGCGCTCGCGGCGGCGGTGAGCGCGATGGCGCTCCTCGTCGTCCTCTTCAACCGGTCGGTGTGGCGTCGGCTGCACGAGCTGGCCGAGGCGCGGTTCTCCCTCACGCGGTAACGAAGAGAGTCCATCCATGGGCGACGCGGCGGCGGCGGTGACGGAGCGCGAGGCGCTGTGCGAGCTCCGGCACGTGGACAAGGAGTTCCCGCAGGGGAAGGGTCCCCCGCTGCGCGTCCTCCAGGACGTCTCGCTCGCCATCCGCCCGAACGAGGTGGTGGCGCTCCTCGGGCCCTCCGGGTGCGGGAAGTCCACCATCCTCCGCGTCCTGGCGGGCCTCACGGCGCCCACGCGCGGCGAGGTGCTCTACCACCGCGCGCCGCTCGAGGGCCTCAACCCGGGCATCGGCTTCGTCTTCCAGAGCTTCGCGCTCTTCCCCTGGATGACCGTCGCCGAGAACGTCGAGGCCGTGCTGCGCGCGAAGGCCCTCGGGCCGGGCGAGGTGGCCGAGCGCGCCGGCCGCGCCATCCGGACGGTGGGGCTGGCGGGCTTCGAGGAAGCGTTCCCGCGCGAGCTGTCGGGCGGCATGAAGCAGCGCGTCGGCATGGCGCGCGCGTTCTCGCTCGACCCGGAGATGCTCTTCATGGACGAGCCGTTCAGCCAGGTGGACGCGCTCACGGCCGAGAGCCTGCGGGCCGAGGTCCTCGACATCTGGGCGGCGGAGGACAGGAACCCTTCCTCGATCGTCATGGTCAGCCACGACATCAAGGAGGTCGTCTACATGGCCGACCGCATCGTGCTCCTCGACGCGAACCCGGGCCGGGTGCGCACCGTGGTCGAGAACGCGCTGCCGCGCCCCCGCGACTACCGCTCGCCGGGCCTGCTCCAGCTCGTCGACCGGCTGCACGACCTCATCACCGGGATGGAGATGCCCGACGTCCCCGCGGCGGCGGCGCCGACGTTCGAGACCATCCCGCACGCGCGGACGAGCGAGATCGTCGGCCTGCTCGAGTACCTCGACGCGCGGCAGGGGCGCGAGGACGTCTTCCGCATCGCCTCCGACACGAACCGCGAGTTCGGACGCCTCATCACCGTCGTGAACGCGGCCGAGCTCCTCGATTTCGTGGAGACCCCGAAGCGCACGGTCGTGCTCTCGCCGGACGGCGTCCGCTTCGTCCGGGCCGGCCCCGCCGACCGCAAGCCGCTCTGGCGCGACAAGCTGCTCGAGCTGCAGCTCTTCCGGCAGGTCAAGGAGGCCCTCGAGCGCGAGCCGGCGCACCGCGTGGCGCGCGAGTTCGTCCTCGAGCTCATCGCCCTCCACATGCCGAACGAGAGCTACGAGCAGCTCTTCGAGGTCTTCGTGAGCTGGTCGCGCTTCGGCGACCTCTTCGCGTACGACGAGGTGACGGAGATGGTGTCGCTCCAGCACGCGCCGGAGGAGACGGGCTAATCCACGTACCTGCGCCGCATCAGGTACATGACGGAGTCCTGCGCGCACTGCTGGCAGTAGCCGTAGCGCTCGCGCAGCGTGGCGAGCGTCTGCTCGACGTGGCGGCGCGCCTTCTCGTCGAGCTGCCCGCGCTCGTCGGAGAGGTAGCGGAGGACGTTGTCCTTGTTGTGCCGGAGCTGCCGCTTGCGCTCGTCGTAGTAGTGTTCGCGCAGGCGCCGGAAGAGATCGGGGAAGATGGCCTGGGTGTCGATCTCCTTCGCGTCCGGGTGGTCGAGCCGGAACGCGCCGATGGCCGAGATGATGGAGCGGCGGAAGCTGCCGCGATCGCTCTCGTCGCCCATGATGATGCGCTCGAACTCGACCATCCGCTCCTCGTCGGGCTGCTCGTAGGCGCCGGTGACGCGGTTCTTGATGCGCTCGCCCTTGGTCCAGGACGACACGAGGGCGAGGTAGCGCCCGAAGAGGTCGCGGTACTGGCCCTCGCTCACCATGCCCATCGAGTCGCGGATCTCCTCGTCGAGCGCGTCGAGCAGCTCCGCCTCGACGACGCGCACGAACTCCTCGTGGTCGTGGTAGCCGTCCACCACCTCCTGCTGGAGGAACTCGTGGACCGAGCGGTCGCGGCAGAGCGCCTCCAGCTCCTCCAGCACCGCCATGGGCGTGAGGCAGGCGAAGTGCGGATTCTGCGCGGCGTTGAAGATGGCAGTCTTGATCTCGCGGGCCGACGCGCCGACGCGCCCCTCGTACATCGGGTAGACGTCCGACTCACGGTAGACGTCCTCGACGTGCTTCTTCAGCTCCTTCGCCTGCTGCAGCGAGAGACGGTCCGGGGCCTTCCCGCCCTCGTACAGCTTCAGCTTCTCGAGCGGCGCGAGGTCGTCCACGATGTCGCGCACCTCGCCCTTGAACCGGTCGGGGATGGGCTTCTTGAGCCGCGTGAGCACGCCCCACATCGCGGCCAGCTCGGTCGCGTGCGGCGCGACGTGCTTTCCCACCGTCGCGCGCGTCACCTGCTGGTCGTAGATCTCCTTCTCCACGCGCCAGCGGCGCAGGTAGGGCACCCGGACGAGCTCGATGCGCCCCTTGAACGAGCCGAAGTCGGCGACGTCCTTGTCCTTGAAGAGCGAGAGCTGCTTCTCGTTCGCGCTCGCGAGCAGCACCTCGTCGAGGTGGAGGATGAAGGTGTCGAGCGCGACGCGGCCGGTCTCGCTCGTGCCGAGCAGGTACTTGAACGCCTCTGGCGGCCGCTTCAGGAGGTCCGCGAACTCGAGCACGCCGCGATTCGCCGCCACGAGCGGCCCGGTCGGCTCGAACAGCGCCACGGACTGGAGCGCGGCGGGGAGCGCGCCGTGGCTCTTGTCGGCGCTCACCTGCCGCCACCCGGCGTCCACCGAGAGCTGCGGCTCCACCGTGACGGCGCCGTCCTGGTAGCGCTCGGAGACGTAGAAGCGCTCCACCTGCACGTGCCGCAGCAGCTTCGTGTAGTCGCCGTGGTACGCGGTCAGGAGCGCCTCGAAGATCTGGCGGCAGGAGTGGCACAGCTCGCCGTCGGCGACGTAGTCGGAGAGCACGAAGTCGCCCTCCCCCGCCCCCTCCCGCTCGCTCGGGCGGCACTTCTCCTCGAGGAGCTTGCGGCGATCGCGGCGCGGTACGAGGAAGAGCGGGTGGTCCTTGAGCGCGCACGGCAGCCGCGCGTCGAGCGCTTCGCCCTCGAGGTGGGCGAAGCTCGACAGCTCGGCGCCACCCGCCGCGTGCCCGAAGCCCACCGTGCCGCCGCCCTTGACGCGCTTCTCGCTCGGGAACACCCACGAGAAGCGGTAGAGCGCGCCCTCGGCCAGGTGCGAGTAGGTCTCGAGGCCTCGCATGAGCGCCGCGACGATCGACGTCTTCGCCGAGCCGTTCGGCCCGTGCAGGAGGATGACCTTGTTGACGCGTCCGGAGCGGACGAAGTTCCCGAGCACGCGGTAGATGGCCGCCTGGACCTCCTCCTGGCCTGCCACGCGCGCGGCGCGCCCCTCGGGCGCGAAGTCGAGGTCGAAGATGCGGAAGCGCCGCTCCTTCCCCCACGGCGCGTCGACCTCGGAGGTGCCGAAGTGGTCGATCGCCTCCCGCAGGTACTGCGCGGCCCCGCGGGCGTGCGCGCGCGGCGCGCGGCCGAACAGCTCCAGGTACTCCTCGAACGAGAGGATGCTCCGCTGCTCGACGAAGGCCGTCTTCACGCCGTCGCCGATCGCTCCCAGGTAACGCCGGGCGTCCATGTGCTGAACTCTCGCACGCCCGGCCGCCCGCTCGCAAAAGCAAGCGGACGCCTTCTCCCCCGTCGCAGCGTCTCGTAGTACGCTGGCGACGTGCCGCCGCCCTCCCCGGACACGATCGTCGGGATCGACCTCGGGACGACGAACTCGTGCGCGGCCGTCGCGACCGGCGGCGGGCAGGTGAAGCTGATCCCCTACAAGGGCGGCGAGTACACCATCCCGTCCATCTTCGCGATCGACGACAAGGGCCACGAGCTCATCGGCCACGACGCGAAGCGCCAGTGGCAGCTCAACCCGCGCAACACGCTCTACGCCACCAAGCGGCTCATCGGCCGATCCCCGAAGGACGACATCGTCGAGACGGTGCAGCGGTCGGTCCAGTACCGGCTGCACGGCGGCGGGCGGAACGACGTCGAGCTGGACTGCCACGGTCGGACCTTCCAGGTGCAGGACGTGGCCGCGAAGATCCTCTCGAAGATCCGCGACGTCGCCTCCGACCACCTCGGGTTCAAGGTGCGCCGCGCCGTCGTGACCGTCCCGGCCTACTTCACCGACCGGCAGCGCCAGGCGGTGAAGGAGGCGGGGCGCCTCGTCGAGCTCGAGGTGGTCCGCATCATCAACGAGCCCACCGCCGCCGCGCTCGCCTACGGCATCGGGAAGAAGCTCGACGAGCGCGTCCTCGTGTACGACCTCGGCGGCGGCACGTTCGACGTCTCGATCATCGAGATCCGCGATCGCGTCTTCGAGGTGAAGGCGACCGGCGGCGACATCTTCCTCGGGGGCCTCGACTTCGACGAGGCCCTCATCCACCACGTGCTGCAGGACTTCGAGAAGAAGCACGCGATCGACCTCACCGGCGACCCGGTCGCGATGCAGCGGGTGCGCGACCTCGCCGAGCGCACCAAGATCGACCTCTCGGCGCGCACCGAGGCGCCCTTCTCGATCCCGTTCATCACCATGACGCCGCAGGGCCAGCCGCTCAACATGGAGCTACGCTTCACGCGCGAGCTCCTGGAGGAGCTGACGCGCGGGCTCGTGCAGCGCACGCTCAACATCGTCGAGCAGGTGATGGCGGACGCGCAGTTCGAGCCGAAGGACATCGACGAGGTCATGCTCGTCGGCGGCCAGACGCGGATGCCGCTCGTGCAGCAGACGCTCGCGCACTATTTCGGGAAGCCGCCGTCGAAGGGCGTCCACCCGGACGAGGCGGTCGCCGTCGGCGCGGCGCTGTACGCCTGGTCATTGCAGGACGACTCGGACCTCAAGCTGCACCTGCTCGACGTGATCCCGATGGCGATCGGGCTCGAGGCGGCCGGCGGCGGCATGCACGTCGTCTTCCCTCGCAACGCCGCCATCCCGAACGCGAAGGCGCTCGCCGCGACCAGCTCCATCGACGAGCAGTGCGAGCTCATGGTCCGCATCTTCCAGGGCGATCACGGCGAGACCACGAGGAACGAGCTCCTGGGCGAGTTCACCTTCGGCGGCGTGCGGCCGGCGAAGGCGGGCGCGGTGCGGCTGGAGGTGCTCTTCGAGGTCAACGTCGAGGGCATCCTCACGGTGAGCGCGAGCGACCTCGACACCGGGAAGAAGATGAAGACGACGCTGCGGGTGACGCAGAGCTGAGCTCGCTGGGGCGTCCGCGAACGTCGATCCCGACCCCGATCTCGACTCCAAGAACGGCAACCCCCTCCCCGCTGCGCGGAGGAGGGGGCCGAGCCTCGTCACCCTAATTGTGCCGGTGAGGCGCGGGCGCCGCCCCTCCGTGGTCGCCACCCTGGTGCTGCGCCTGCCCACCACCCTGCGGCCGCGGCGCCGATCCACCGCTCTGTGGGCGTGCGCCCTGCGGCGCTGGGGCGTAGCGCTGCGTGGACGGCGGCGGGCCCATCGGCCGCGGCGCGACGCCCTGTGGCCCGGGCTGGCGCGACGGCGGCGCGTACTGCGGCGGGCGCGCCGCGCCCTGACCAGACCAGCCGCGCGCCGGCGCCTGCGCAGGCGGAGCGGCCCGCCATCCGCCGTTGCCGGCCGGGGGCGCTGCGCGGACGCCGGGCGCCGTCTGGACGGGCGCTCCGGAGCGCGGGGCCATGCCGCCACCCCACGGCCGGGAGGGCGCCGCGACGGCGGGACGGCCCGGCGCGGGGCGCAGCTCGGGC